>JAZSEG010000080.1:0-5750 GCA_045531575.1 Oscillospiraceae bacterium
GTGCAACGAAACAATAAAATACCACATAATATTGATGATATCGCATTATAACGAGGATTTTTCAATTTTCATCATCAATAAATTTGATTTCATCCACGGGCGGCAGACACGATGTCTGCGCAGTTGCCCCAAAAGGCGGCATGGATGCCGCCATAACAGGGCAACGGGCGGCAGACACGATGTCTGCGCAGTTGCCCCAAAAGGCGGCACGGATGCCGCCATAACAGGGCAACGGGCGGCAGATTGCCGCCCCTACGGTCATACAACAATTATTTTGTATCGTCAAATTCCGTGTTTTTAAAAAAACTTTAAAAAATTTAAGGATTTCTTTAATATTGGGTTTTAAAATGATAAACGTAAGATAAATTCAAGGAGGCTGGGTATGGCTGAGAACATCATAATACAGACCGAAAAACTGGAAAAGCAGTACATGAAACAGAAAGCCGTCAAGAGTGCGGACGTCACCGTCACCGAGGGCATGATATGCGGACTTATAGGCCCCAACGGCGCAGGCAAGACCACCATCATGAAGATGTTGGGCGGACTCGTTATCCCCACAGGCGGCAGCCTGAAGATCTTCGGCGGCTCGACCGAGCAGGAGCTTGCAAAGGCACGCTCCCGCATGAGCTTCATCATCGAGACCCCCTACGCAAAGGAGAAGATGTCCGCCCGTGAGAACCTCGAGAAGCAGCGCATCCAGAAGGGCATCCCCGACAAGAAGCGTGTGGACGAGGTGCTGGAGCTTGTGGGTCTTTCCAACACGGGCAAGAAGCCTGTAAAGGCGTTCTCCCTCGGCATGAGACAGCGACTGGGCATTGCAAACGCACTGCTGACAAAGCCCGAGGTGATGATACTCGACGAGCCGACAAACGGTCTCGACCCTGAGGGCATCGTGGAGATACGAGAGCTGCTGCTGAAGCTCAACCGTGAGGAGCATATCACCATCGTCATCTCCTCCCACATCCTGAGCGAGCTTTCGCTGCTGTGTACCGATTACATCTTCATCGACCACGGCGAGATAAAGCAGGCGATATCCGCAGAGGGACTGAAAAAGCTCTGCAAGGAGTATTACCTCATCGATACGGATAACAACTCCCTTGCCGCTGCGGTGCTGCAGGATAAGCTGGGGCTTACGCAGTTCGATGTGGAAAAGAGCGGCGCTATCCACCTTTATGAGGGTCTGGACGATATCCGCACCATCTCGAAAACGCTGTTCGAGAACGGCATCATCCCCGTGCAGCTTTCACTCCACGAGGCAAACCTCGAGAAATACTATATGAACATGGTAGGTGAGCAGGATGTTTAATCTGATAAAGGCTCAGAATTATCAGCTGAAGCGTGATAATTTCATGATCTACGTCATCCTGTTTACGCTGGCGTACACTGCGCTCATTACATATTTCGCAATAGACGAGGGCGTCAGGACAGGCGAGATGAACGGCGGTCTGTTCCTTGCCTCCTACGGCGAGGCGTTCTCGATGCTGTATGCGTTCCCCGTACTCGGCTTCACATCAAGGATATGCGGTTGGGATTTCAACGACAAGACCATAAACTACGAGGTGCTTGCAGGCCACAAGAGATCGGATATCTTCCTCAGCAGAGTACTGGTGTCCTTCCTGTGGGTGTTTGTCGCATCGCTGCTGATGACCGTGATACCCTTCGCTGTCGTCACCGTAATTTACGGCTGGGGCGTGAATATGACGTTCGGCGCCGCACTGGCACGTCTTGCCCTGAGCTTCCTCGTGCTGCTGCGCACCACATGCGGCTTCATCTGCATGACCTTCCTTGCACGCAACTGCTTCATCACCCTGATTTTCGGCTATCTGCTGTATGAGGTGGAGATGATGGCGGCAATGATGGTGAACGAATTCGCAAAGAAAATCGAAATAACCTGGCAGCTTGCCGCATCAAACCTCATGGAGCTGCTGAGCTTCTCCAACTACGAGCTCGGCTATGTGGACGGCGAGGACGTGGTGCAGTTCATCACCGACATGGAGCCTGAACTGCTTATCGGCACCATCGTATGCTCACTTGTGCTGAGTGCCGTTTACCTGCTGCTCGGCTACACCGTATTCCGCAAGAGCGATATCCGCTGAAAGGAGCGTAACTATGAAAAACATAATAAGAGCGCAGTTCTTTCAGCTGAAGCGTGACCGTCTGTGCTTCATCACGGCATTCCTCATGACAGGAGCGCTGCTGTACATGACTTGGTTTGCATGGATAGCCACGGAACACGACATCACCGCAGGCAGCTATTTCATAGACAACCTCATGATGCATGTTATGATCGCCATCATGCCGATGCTGATGCTTGTGGGACAGATGTGCTGCTGCGATTTCCCCGATAAGACCATCAACAGCGAGCTTATGGGAGGTCACAAGCGAATTGAATGCTACTTCGGCAGGGCGATACCCTGCATACTGGTGTCCGTGCCGATGGCACTGCTGATGATCGCAGCACCTGTCATCTTCGCATATTTCCTCGGCGGCTGGGGCAGCGAGGTTACTGTCGGCGCCGTTGCAGTGAGATCCCTCCTTGTGGGAGTGGTGCTGCTGCGACTGGTGTGCGAGTACATAATGCTCTCGTTCATCATCAAGAACCCCTATATCATGATGGCACTGGGATACATGGTGTTCGTGCTGCAGATGTCGCCTATCTTTGACGGCATGGAGTCACACGTCCTTGCGATAACCAACCTCAACATGCTGTTCCACATCGGCGGCTGGTACACCTACGGCATCGAGGACAGCGTGAACTTCGTGTACGACCTTTCCATGGAGCCGATGCAGATATTCGGCACGGTGGCGGTGTCGCTGATAGTTTCCGCCGTTACGCTTGTTATCGGCTATGTGTTCTTCAGGAACGACGATATGAACTGAGAAACGAGGCAGACAGATGATTAGATTAGACCTTATACTTGCGATCATTGAGATCGTTCTTGCAGTGGCGCTGTTCTTCCTCGCAGACTATTTCGAGAGGGCAAAGAACACGAAATGGCGCCTTGCATATCTTGTGCCGCTGTTTGCGGCGGCGCTTCTGTGCGGTGCGGCAGGCTTTGATATCTGCATGCTGGGCGTGTATCTCGGCGGCGTTATCATGCTCATCGGCTTTTTCAGGGAGAGCGTAAAGCTCAGAAAGCTGTCCTGCATCGTGGCGGCGGTGTCGGTGGTGATATCCGTGCCCGTGTGCAATCTCTCAAAGACCTACAGAGCGGTGGACTATGTACAAGACTTCAAAGAGGGCTTCAGCACCATGAAGGAGCATTACGTCCTCGCCGAGCACAAGAACATCGACTGGGATGCGCTGTACGATGAGTATCTCCCCCTGTTCAGGGAAGCAAACAACGAGCAGGACGAGGTGGCGAACTACATTGCGTGGATGAGATTCACAGCGGAGTTCCACGACGGTCACATCGGCTATTCTCCCTCTGACAATGAGGCCTACGAAAAGGCATGCGAGCAGCTGCTGGGCAACGACTACGGACTTTCCCTTGTGACTCTTGCAGACGGCAGGACAGTCGCCGTGAACGTCGAGCCTGACAGCGCTGTCACAGCCGCAGGCATCACCGACGGCACCGTAATCACCGCATGGGACGGCATGAGCATCGACGAGGCTGCGGAAAGCGCCCCCGCCTATGATCTCGCAATACCTATGGCGGTGTATGAGAATCTGCTGTTCTATAAGCCGCTGTATGCGGCAGGCGTGGGCGGAGATACCGTCACCGTCTCCTACATCGCAGAGGACGGCACCGAAAAGCAGGCAACGCTTGAATCCATCGGCAGCTATAGCGAGCGCATGGAGGACACCATTTCAGACCTCAACCACGGTGTTGATGTCGGCAACCTGAAGTGGGCGGAGGTAAGCGACGACGCCGTATGCCTGCGCATCAAGGCAATGATGAGCACCACAAAGGAAGAAACCGACGGCGCCTACGACCCCATGAAGAACGGCATCCGCAGTACGCTCTCCGAATACGAGGCGGCAGGCTACGACAAGCTTGTTATCGACCTGCGTGAGAACGGCGGCGGCTCGGGTCTGATGGTCAAGGCGATAGCCGAGCTCTTCTCACCCGTGGGCGAGCATTACTACTGCACCGACGCTCTCTGGGACGAGGAAAACGGCTGCTACGCCACCGATTCCGACGGTAATTACATCAAGGGCAAGGACAACTACTACACAGGCGAGGATATCTGGAGCGGCAAGCAGATAGTGCTTCTGGTGAACGCCTACAGCGCCAGCGCCGCCGACCACCTCTCCACAGTGCTTGGCAAGTTTGACAACATCACCGTGATGGGCTTCACGCCCTCAAACGGCTCCGCACAGGGCGTGAACGGCATCTATCTCGAGGCAGGTATGCTGCAGTTCTCCTCTGCGCTGCTGCTGGATGAAAACGGCGATATCTTAATAGACTCCGCCGCAGACCGCATAAGCCGCAACCCCCTCGAGATCACCATCCCCTTCGACGAAGCGGCAATGACAGCGATATTCCTCAATGACGAGGACTATGTGCTGAAGCTGGCGCTTCAGCAATTAGGAATGAGGAATGAGGAATGAGCGCATTGACGGCGAAGCCGTCAACGCTACGTTCATTCTTACGAATGAACGCCCAAACCTGCTTCGCAGACGGATTCCAAAACGGCTGCGCCGTAACGTAGTATTTCATTAAATTGTGCCCTGCTAATCAAAAATCAACCACATAACAATGCGCCGCAACAGTAGAAATTAATATCTGTTGCGGCGCATTAATATTTTTGTGGATGTGTTCGTCACGAACTAGGTTACGGCGAAGCCGTTTTGTAATATGTCCCCGAAGGGGACACCACCACCCCTAACTCCTCACTCCTAACTCCTAACTTAAAATCGTGCATTTCCCACAGGAATCTGCGCATATTAACACGGGGTGATGATATGAACAGATTTCTGAAAGGGCTGCTTTGCGGCGGTATGAACGGATTTTTCGGTTCGGGCGGAGGCGTTATCGCAGTGCCTGTGCTGGAGCGTGACGGCTGCGATGCAAAGCAGGCGCACGCAAGCTCTGTGGCGCTGATATTCGTGCTGAGCCTTGTGACCACTGCGGCATACTGGCTGAACGGCGGCATCGACGTGGCTGCGGCTTGGCAGTATATCCCATGGGGACTGGCAGGAGCTGCGGCAGGCTCGCTGTGCCTGCGTAAGATAAGCTCGGTGTGGCTGCACAGGGTATTCGGTGCGCTGGTGATAGCCGCTGCGGTGAGGTCGCTGCTGACATGACCGAGGCGATAGTCGGCTTTGTTACGGGCGTGATAGCCTCCATGGGACTCGGCGGCGGCTTCGTGCTGATGATATGGCTCACGGTGTTCGCAGGGATGGATCAGCGCACCGCTCAGGGCGTGAACCTGCTGTTTTTCCTGCCGATAGCGCTGCTGGCTCTGGCGTTCCACCTGCGCGGCGGTCTCATCGACAAGAGCCTTGTGAAGAAGTACCTCCTCGGCGGCGTGGTGGGAGCGCTGCTCGGCACCCTTGCCGCAGGCATCGTCCCCAACGAGCTGCTGCGTACCCTGTTCTCGCTGTTCCTGATAGCATTCGGAGCGAAAGAGCTTTTCACAAAAGGCGAGAAGCAGGATGGAGGATAAATCGGAATTTGAATGTGCGTTTTAATTAACGTATCTGTGTAGGGGCGGCAACCTGCCGCCCGTGCAACGAAACAATAAAATACCACATAATATTGATGATATCGCATTATAACGAGGATTTTTCAATTTTCATCATC
>JAZSEG010000217.1:0-2960 GCA_045531575.1 Oscillospiraceae bacterium
AGCGCAACAGCGTTCTGAAACGTATAGACCTTACCGTTCCCGAGGGGCAGTTCCTTGCCGTACTCGGTCACAACGGCTGCGGAAAATCCACCCTCGCAACGCTGTTCAATGCGATACTCGTCCCCACTGAGGGCACGGTCACTGTTGACGGTATAGACACCGCTGACGAGGAACGTCTGTTTGATGTGCGCCAGACCGTTGGTATGCTGTTTCAGAATCCCGATAACCAGCTCGTTGCGACTATGGTGGTGGAGGATGTGGCTTTCGCACCCGAAAATCTCGGTGTTCCACCTGAGGAGATCCGTGAGAGGGTAGACTACGCTCTGAAGCAGGTGGATATGTACGAGTTCCGTGAGCATGCACCGCATCAGCTTTCGGGCGGACAGAAGCAGCGCATCGCCATCGCAGGCATCATCGCCATGCAGCCGCGCTGCATCGTAATGGACGAGCCAACCGCCATGCTTGATCCCAAGGGCAGGCGTGAGATAATGAAGACCATCAAGCATCTCAATAAGGACAAGGGCATCACTGTCATCCTTATCACTCACTACATGGACGAGGCAGCGCAGGCTGACCGTGTGGTTGTCATGGACAAGGGCAGGATAATCATGGACGATGTGCCGAAGAAGATATTCTCCCGCATGAGCGAGCTAAAAGCCGTTGGTCTTGATGTTCCGCAGGTAACAGAGCTTGCTTATATGCTGCGTGACGAGGGTGTGGATATCTCCAATGAGCTTATTTATGAGCAGGAATGCGCCGAGGCTCTGGCAGCGCTTGCAAAAGGCGCAAAGGCAGATCTTTCGGGCGTAAAGCACATAGATACCGAAGAGCCGACAGAGGGTGGAATAATAACCGTCCGTGATCTCACATATAAATACAGCGTTGGCACTCCCTTTGAAAAGACAGCTGTAGATAATGTGAATCTTAATATCGAAAAAGGCGAGTTCGTGGGCATAATCGGCCACACAGGCAGCGGAAAATCCACACTTATACAGCATCTTAACGGTCTCGTCAAGCCCACCTCGGGCGAAGTGCTTGTGGATGGAATAAGCATCTGGGATAAGAGTGTCAATATCCGTGACATCCGCTTCAAGGTGGGTTTGGTATTCCAGTATTCTGAGCATCAGCTGTTTGAGGAGACCGTCGCAAAGGATATCGCCTACGGCCCTAAGAACATGGGTCTTTCCGATGAGGAGATAAAAAAGCGTGTTCATGACGCAGCAGAAAGCATGGATATCCTGCATCTTCTGGAACGCTCTCCCTTTGAGCTTTCGGGCGGACAGCAGCGCAGAGTTGCTCTTGCAGGCGTTCTCGCAATGGATCCGCAGGTGCTTATCTTAGACGAGCCTGCAGCGGGTCTTGACCCGAAGGGCAGGGAAAAGATTCTCAACCGTATAAAGGAATATCACAAGCGCTCGGGCAAGACGATACTTCTCGTTTCTCACTCTATGGAGGATATAGTGCGTTATGCATCCAAGGTGCTTGTGATGAACAAGGCAAAGCTCTTCTGCTATGACGATACCGACAGAGTATTCGAGCGCACAGACGAGCTTGCAAGGATAGGTCTCGATGTTCCGCAGATAACAAGGATGTCGCATCTGCTGCGGGATATGGGAACTGATATAGGAAACGATATATATACTACAGAAAGGGCAGCCGAACGTCTGCTGCCTCTCATTAAAGGACAGAACAAATGATAAAGGATATAACGATAGGACAGTATTTCCCGGGAAATTCTGTCATACATCGGCTTGACAGCCGCGTAAAAATATTGCTTGATATTCTGTATCTTGTGATAATATTCGCAGCGCAGAGCTATACGGGACTTCTGCTGGGAGTTCTGTTCATGGTGTTCTGCTATATCATATCTGGCATAAAGCTGATAATGATAATCAAGAGCATAAAGCCGATTCTTCCGCTCATGATATTTACAGGTCTGCTGAATCTCCTGTTCATTAAGGGTGAGACTCCGCTTTTTCAGTGGTGGGTGATATCCATCTATCCTGAGGGCATCCGCATGGCTAGCTTTATGCTTATACGCGTTATCTCGCTGATCGTGGGAATGTCGCTGCTTACCTACACCACTTCTCCCATCATGCTGACTGACGCCATCGAGCGCCTGCTCTCACCGCTGAAGAAGCTGAAGTTCCCCGTGCATGAGCTTTCTATGATGATGACTATCGCACTGCGATTCATTCCGACTCTCGTGGAGGAAACAGACAAGATCATGGCAGCTCAGAAGGCAAGAGGTGCAGAGCTTGACAGCGGCGGACTGATAAAGAAAGCCAAGGCTCTTGTACCTGTGCTGATACCGCTGTTCGTTTCTGCTTTCAAGCGTGCAAGCGAGCTTGCAACTGCAATGGAGTGCCGCTGCTATCGTGGCGGAGAGGGAAGAACAAGGCTCAGGCAGCTAAAGACTGCCCCGAGGGATTATATTGCGATCATGCTCATGCTCATGCTGCTTGCAGGAGTTATCGTGATCAATTTCTTCCCTGTGCTGCCGTAATGACGGAGATATAATGAGAAATCTTAAAGTATTTATAGCATATAACGGAGCAAAATATCACGGCTTCCAGCGTCAGGACAACGCCGCATCCATACAGGAAACGGTTGAAAAAGCGATAGGAAAGCTGCTGAAGATTCCTGCTCCTACGATATATGGCTGCTCCCGCACAGATACGGGCGTGCATGCACGGGAGTTCTGCTTCAACGTGCATATCGACAACCGCATACCTTGCGAGGGCTTTGTGAAAGGCATGAATACGCTGCTTCCGCCTGATATCGCAGTGCTTTTCTGCGAGGAGGTCGACGATGATTTCCACGCAAGATACTGTGCAAAAGGCAAGGAGTATGTGTATATCATAAACAACAAGCCGCAGCGTGACGTATTCATGCAGGATCTTGCTTTCCATTATCCCTATAAACTGGATATCGAAGCAATGAACAGGGCGGCTAAGCTC
>JAZSEG010000107.1:0-28454 GCA_045531575.1 Oscillospiraceae bacterium
TATCGTACTGATCGTTTTATGGGTGCTGGCAACACTTGAAGATACATCGTATCTCCCTATGGTCGTTTGCTTTGTGGTTTTTCTTATAAATGATCTTTATGGATTTTTTAACTGGCGCAGAATGAAGCGCAGACAGCGAGCAGATGTCATCAATGACTAATATACGGTCAAAATTCTTACTATTTACAAAAACTACTTGATTTTTTAGTAAAAATGTGCGACAATATAATATATAGTGTTATCTATAATTGTTAAATTCTGACAATTGCGAAAGGATATATAATGGCACAGTTTTTTAATTTCAAGAGTGATTATTTCGGTCTTACCGATGCTGATATAGAAAAGAATACCGAACTCTACGGATATAATATCTATACCCGTAAGGACAAGCCGCAGGAGAGCTTTTCGCCTATAAAGGTGCTGCTGTCTCCGTCTTTTTTGCTGATGTTTATAGCAGGTGTGCTGAGTTTGTTCGGTACGAATGTGTTTTCGGGTATAGTGATACTGCTTATCGATGCAGTCTATGCTGCAGCTGAGATATATTTCGGCACAAAAGCCGACGAAAAGCTGATGGAGATGCGAGTTTCCACAGCAATGAAGTTCCGTGTTATCCGTAACGGAAAGGTGGAACTTATTGAAAAGGAATTCATCGTTCCTGAGGATATCCTTGTGGTGCAGGCAGGTGAGAGGGTACCTGCCGATGCGTACATTCAGGAGTGCCGTGATCTCACAGCCGATGAAAGCATTTTCACAGGCTCCAATAAGCCTGTTGCTAAATATCCCGGCGCCATGTCAAAAACTGAGCTTAATCAGTCCTTTGTTTACAGTGGTACTACTATCCTTACAGGTATTGCGATATGTAAGGTAAGTGCTGCGGGCGTTGATACTAAGTATTTTCAGAAGATCGGTGAGAAAGAAGATAATCACTGCTACTACACCCGTATGGAGCGCACTGTTCGTGGAATCGTTCCTATAGCGTCTATCGTAGCGGCTGTCATGACCTTTATCTCCCTCATTTTTATGATAGTAACCAAGAACGATGTGGTTGATTCCGCTATGCGTGCTATCACTATCGGTCTTTGCTTCCTGCCTGCAGGAATCTCGTCCATTATCCGTTTCTATTATCTCAAGGGTGCGGATGAGCTGCTTTCAAAGTCCGCTGTGGTAAAGTCGCTTTCCGATATCGAGCGCCTTAACTCAGTATCCGTGCTTTGCATCGAAAAGCAGGGGGCTATTTCAAAGACTCATCTTGAAGTAAGAAGCATCTATACAAAGAGCGAGGAGCTGCTTTATAAAGTCGGCGTTCTTGCCTGCGAGCAGAATACGACCGATGAAGCTGAGCGTGCACTGCTCGTAAAAGCAGCGTTCTTTGATGAGAATATAAAGGATCTTTATAAGGATAATAAATTCATCGAGCGTATTCCTGAGAGCAATAATGTGATGAGCGGAGCGCTCTGGGAGATAGGCGGTTCTCGTCTTTACTGCATCAAGGGAACTCCCGAGCAGATACTTCCTCTTTGCCGCTTCAAGGGTGATCAGCTTTTCAATGTTCAGAAGAAGCAGCAGGAATACTATGCGGCAGGCTGTAGTGTACTGGCAATTGCCTGTGCAGACGCAGCGGAACGTGATTGTGATGCTACAGCAGGCTTTGCATATACCTTTGTTGGATTTGTTGCATTGTCAGCACCGCTGCGTGAATCCGTTTCCAACGCACTCAAGACATGTGAGCGTTCGGGCGTCAAGGTCGTGATGCTTGCCGAGGATAATCCTCATGTTGCCGAGGCTACCGCCCGCATGATCGGTCTTACAGGTAAAACTATCACAGGCAAGCAGATATCTGATTCTGTCAAGTACGGCAGCGAGCTTGTTTATGATGCTGATATCTATGCAAAGGTGACGCCCGAGCAGAAGCTTTATATTCTTGACAGAATGAAGAAGCAGGGCGAGGTTGTCGCAATGACAGGCACCCGTACCACTGACGCCGAAGCTCTTGAGCTTGCAGATGTAGGAATTACGATATCACAGCATACGGCAGGAAGCGCTTATGAAGCAGCTGATATCATCATGAATGATGATAATCTTGCTTCCATAGCAGGTATGATCTGCTGCGCAAGACAGATTCACCGTAACATCAAGCGTGGTGTGGCTGCTCTCATTGCAGGTTATTTCGGAATGCTTGTACTCACCATACTTAATCTTTTCGGCGAAGAGGGGATGCAGCTTATGCTGAATCCGCAGCTGTTTGCTCTTTTCGCCATGATACTTCTGCCTATGGCTGCCATATCCTATGTTGGCAACAGAAATGATATGAAGGGCGAGATGCCTCCTTCCGATTATATTGCAGCAAGGAAGATAAACTATTTCTTCCTCGGAAATTCGCTCGCAATAGGACTTCTGTGTGGTATTGTTTCTGCTGCGTCCTATATGTTCATGTATAATGCTGCGGATACAGCATTTGCACGAAGCTGTTCGCTTATTTCGTTCGGTGTATGCTTTGCTTTGTTCAGCCTTATGGGAAATTCCTATTCTCACCCTGTCAGAGCGATGATAAAGGCAGGCAAGGCTTCGTATATCAGCAGTGCCGTTATCGCATTCCTTCCTATTCTGTTGGTGTATATGCCTTTCCTGAACGGTATATTCTGCCTGACCGCAATCGATTCTCTTGCGTTCTTTATATCTCTGATAACAGGCATTATTCCTGTTATCGGTTACGCTATTGTGCGTTCTTTTATTAAATTCAATTAACAGGGAAATATTTAAATGAGCAAATTTGTTACCTACTTCAGATTTTTTATCAGCGGACTTGCTTTCGGAATAGCAAACGTTATTCCGGGTGTAAGCGGCGGCACGATGCTGGTCGTTTTCGGAATCTATGATAAGCTCACTGAGGCTATATCGGGTGTTAAGGCAATCCTAAAGAACTTTAGCTTTCTGCTTAGCTTTGCCCTCGGTGCAGGCAGTGGAATACTCGGATTTGCATTTGTGATATCGTGGCTGTTCGAGAATTTCGGTGTGCAGACAAATATGTACTTCATTGGTCTTATCCTCGGCAGTGTGCCGCTTATCGTGCGTACTGCCACTGAAAAGGAAAAGATCAAGCCTTTATGCATACTGCCTTTTGTACTCGGACTTGCACTCGTTGTCGGACTTGCCGTGGCAGAAAACGGTTCCTCTCAGCCTTTCAGCTTTGAAACATCGGTCGATGGCACCACGACCACGGTAACTATCAACAATGACAGCAAACGTGCTGTTGAGGCTTGGGAGATCGAATTTGTGGACGGCGTCGTTATCGACACTTGTGTTGACGGTGCTCTTGCAGTAACTGATTATCCGACTATGGATAAGATCAAAGGTATATTTGGCATGAAGCTTCCTGCGCTTGCTCCGAATATGTTTACTAATATTGAAGGAACGATCATTGAACCTGAAACCAGCTATAGCTTCACATTTGAGGGTGAGCTTGACCCATCTGAGATGGAGCTGACAGTCAGCTACAAGATGGATGTTCTGTTCTTCTTCACAATGATGGCAGCGCTCTTTGTAGCTGCGGTTGCGATGATAATCCCCGGCGTTTCGGGAAGCTTCGTCATGATGCTCCTTGGAGTTTACACCACCGTTATCGGTGCTATCAAGGATATCGACCTGATGATAATCATCCCTTGTGCAATTGGTGCATTGCTTGGTATTATACTTGGCGCTCGCCTGATCTCTACACTTATCAAGAAGCACGGATTGATGATGTACAGTGCAATAATGGGTCTTGTTATCGGCTCTGTTTATGCGATACTTCCCGCAGGCTTCGGCTTCAATCTTTCCACAGGCTACGGCTTTGTTGCTATGGTATGCGGTATATTGACATCTGTTATCATAGACAAGGTAGGTAAGCCTAAAAGTGAATAAGCAAAAGGCGGAGTTTTCTCCGCCTTTCTTGTTATATTCTGTTCTTGATCTTCTGCAGAGCACCCTTTTCAAGCCTTGATACCTGTGCCTGACTGATGCCTATTTCCTTTGCCACCTCTATCTGAGTCTTGCCACGGAAAAAGCGCAGACCCAATATCCGCTTTTCACGCTGCCCAAGCTGATGCATTGCCTCTTTCAGCGAGATCTCATCAAGCCAGTTGTCGTCATCGTTGTGGTCACCGATCTGGTCCAGAACGTAAATAGTATCACCTGATTCCGAGAACACAGGCTCATACAGTGATATAGGCTCACTTATGGCCTCTAGAGCGATTACTACTTCCTGCCGTGATACGCCTATCTCTTTTGCGACAGCTTCAACAGTAGGCTCGTTGCCGTACTTTGCAGTGAGCTGTTCCTTAGCCATCATGGCACGGTATGCCAGATCACGGATCGAACGGCTTACCCGCACTGGGGTATTGTCACGCAGATAGCGCCGCAGCTCGCCCTGTATCATAGGCACAGCATAGGTTGAGAATTTAACAGGCTGTGTGATATCGAAATTATCTATCGCCTTGATGAGTCCGATGCAGCCGACCTGAAACAGATCATCGGCATTTTCACCCCTGCCTGAGAAGCGCTGTATAACGCTCAGCACCAGTCTTAGATTACCGTTTATCAGATCCTCACGGGCCTGCATATCGCCATGTTTGACCTTGTGAAGCAGCTCCATCTTTTCTGATTCCTTCAGCACCTTCAGCGTTGATGTGTTGACGCCGCTTATTTCGACCTTGTTATAATACAAAAAACCACTCCCGTACAACGATACTTGGTGTACAAGTATTATTGCCTGAGAGTGGCATTGTTATTCTGGTAATTTAGTTGCAGACCCGTTCGAGTTCTTCCCTCAACTGCTTGATTATCCTCTTTTCAAGCCGTGAGATATAGCTTTGTGATATTCCTATCTCATCTGCTACTTCCTTTTGTGTCTTTTCTTTTCTTCCTGCAAGCCCGAAGCGCATCTCCATTATCTGCCGTTCCCTTGGTGTAAGCTTGTTTATTGCCTCGTACAGGAGCTTTTTCTCGACTTCGCCGTCAAGATGAGCATTTACGCAGTCGCTGTCAGTTCCCAGTACATCTGAAAGCAGCAGCTCGTTTCCGTCCCAGTCGATGTTGAGCGGCTCGTCGATAGAGACCTCGTTCCTGTACTGATTTGTCTTTCGCAGATACATCAATATCTCGTTCTCAATGCAGCGTGAAGCGTAGGTTGCGAGCTTTATGTTCTTATGCACGCTGAATGTGTTGACTGCCTTGATAAGACCGATCGTGCCTATTGAAACAAGATCCTCAAGTCCGATGCCCGTGCTTTCAAATTTCTTTGCTATGTATACAACGAGCCTCAGATTATGCACTATCAGAATATCTCTTGCCTTTTCAAAATCTGATTCCAGCAGCCTGAACGCTTCTTCCTCTTCCTCCTTTGAAAGCGGCGGAGGCAGCGTGTCAGAGCCGTTAACGTAATGTGCATAATCCGTGCTCGCCTTTGTGAAGTAGTGCAGAAATGCATATAGTCCCTCGTACAGTATCTGCTTCAGATATTTTCTCATTGTATTACCTCCGTTATATTAAGATCAGCTCGGGATTAAAGATGCATTCTGCTCCCATATCGTGCCTGCATACGCCTATCATTGCGCTTATCGCTCTGCCGTTGATAAGTATGCACTCTGCTTTGAAAAGCGGTATCAGCGCCGTTCCTGCAACAGTCTGACAGGGAGCAAGTCTTATGCCATCCAGTTTTGATATCTCCCCTGAAAGATACATCCGTATATTATCCGGAATTATAGTATCCACCGCTTTGATAGCACATATTACAACAGGTGAACCCGAAAAAGGGTCCGTGAGCGAGTTTCCCGTATCTGGGATAGCCTTCAGTGATATTTGTTTTCCGTTATGCTGTATGGTGATATCCTGCACTTTTACGCATATACTTCGTTTATCCGAAAGGTATCTCAGAAATCTCACCACGGCATAAGCTGCCGCTGTGATGATTGCAACAACAATGATAGGAATATCGAAATACGCCGTTCCATTACGGTAGAACATTCCCATAGGCGCAGCAAACAGCCATAGTGCCAGCATAAGCCCCGCATACATGAAGCTTACCACAAGAAAGCAGAGCATATCTATAACGAAGTCGGGCAGCCTGCGATAGCCGAATGCCGTCAGCGAAACACAAACTCCGCTGAATACCTTTATAAGCATAGTCAGGAAAAACGGCAGGCTTGGCAGCAGGATAGCCAGCGAAAACAGTGCACCGACAGCGGCTGCTGCGATCGTCCTTTTGGTTGAGATATCCCTGCGCAGAAGCAGCGCCGTGCCTCTTATCAGAAAATAGTTTATGTACAGATTGAGAGCAAGCAGAACATCTATGTAAACGGTCATAATATCCCTCCGCATCCCGTGTAGTATATTATATTCCAACATCCCTGCGAAAAATGTAAAACGGCAGAACAATTTCCTGCCGTTTTTTCGTATTAAAAAGAAAAGGCACACATCCTGAGTCGAATGTGTGCCTGATTTAATTAATGAGCCTTAGCCTTACGATTTAATGATATGGTATTAATAATTAAGCTTATAATAATTGAAGGCATTACAATATATGCAAAGCAAGCCAGACCGCCCCAACCGCCGCCTGTCGGCTTTGTATATAGCAGAGGAATAGGAATAATGATAGTGCCGATATATCCTGCTATATTAGTGAAGTAAATATATTTTGTGATATATTGTAAAATTGTACCAACCAACATTATACCACAGAAAAGTGCGGCTGTTATTGCCATACTTTTTTCATAATCACTTGTGAGGAATATTGTAATTGCTGATATAAGAGTGAATATAGCCCAGGATATGATCAATATCCGCAGGACATTTTTATTATAGAGATACGAATTATCATATCCACAGTTGGGACAGATGCTGTTGTCAAGCTCTGTGCCACATATCCTACATTTATCAGACATGTCATTATCTCCTGAATCAATCCCTATTGAACTCTGCAAGCTCCAGACCTTCGTTCTTGTCCAGCGCCCACTTGATGTTCCACTCGCTTGTGAAGATTAGCAGGTAATTGCCCTTAACATCCTGAATGAGCTTTGTGTCAGAGGTCAGTATCAGCTTGTTCAGCTCGTCAAGACCGCCTGCGATGTGCTTTTCACTGGTGATCCATCTGATATATTGATAGGGGAGACCCTCGCGGATGATGTCCACGTTGTATTCGTTCTTCAGACGGTATTCCAGTACCTCGAACTGCAGCACGCCTACAACGCCTACGATAACCTCCTCAAAGCCTGTCTGAGGCTCGGAGAATATCTGGATAGCACCCTCCTGGGCGATCTGAGTGGTACCCTTGATGAACTGCTTTCTCTTCAGAGTATCCTTCTGCCTGATGCGGGCAAAATGCTCGGGCGCAAAGGTGGGGATACCTTCGAACTTTACCTTTTTCTTGGGTGAACAGAGAGTATCGCCGATGGAGGAGATACCGGGATCGAACACGCCCATGATATCTCCTGCATACGCCTCAGAGATGACCTCGCGCTCGCTTGCCATGATCTGCTGCGGCTGAGAAAGGCGCATCTTGTGGTTGTTCTGAACGTGCAGGACTTCCATGTCCTTGTCAAACTTGCCGCTGCAGATACGCATGAATGCAATTCTGTCGCGGTGAGCCTTGTTCATGTTCGCCTGGATCTTGAATACGAATGCGGAGAACTCCTCGTCAAACGGGTCAACAACGCCGTCCTCGGTGTTTCTGGGCAGAGGCGAGGATGTCATCTGCAGGAAGTGTTCAAGGAAAGGCTCAACACCGAAGTTGGTGAGCGCAGAGCCGAAGAACACAGGGGAAAGCTTACCGTTGTTTACAAGCTCGGCGTTGAACTCTTCGCTGGCACCGTCAAGAAGTTCCACATCCTCGGTGAGGGTATCGTAGTTGTTCTGACCGATGATATCAGCAAGGGAAACGTCGTTCAGGTCGACTTCTGTAGCCGCTACCTCGCGGGAGCCGTTGTTTGCCTCAAACGAGATGATGCGTCGTGTTGAACGCTCATAAACGCCCTTGAAATCCTTTCCCGAACCGATAGGCCAGTTCACGGGATATGTCTTGATACCAAGCTCTGTTTCAATCTCGTCAAGCAGATCAAAGGGGTTTCTTGAATCACGATCCATCTTGTTAACGAATGTGAAGATCGGGATATTGCGCATAACGCAGACCTTGAACAGCTTTCTTGTCTGATTCTCAACACCCTTTGCGGCGTCGATGACCATTACTGCGCTGTCTGCTGCCATAAGTGTACGGTAGGTATCCTCAGAGAAGTCCTGATGTCCGGGCGTGTCGAGAATATTGATGCAGTAGCCGTTGTAGTTGAACTGCATTACAGATGATGTTACGGAGATTCCACGCTGCTTTTCGATCTCCATCCAGTCGGATGTGGCGTGGCGTGCATTTTTCTTTCCCTTTACTGCGCCGGCAAGAGTGATAGCGCCTCCGTAAAGCAGGAATTTCTCTGTAAGTGTGGTCTTACCTGCGTCAGGGTGGGAGATGATAGCAAAGGTGCGGCGTTTTTCGATTTCATGTCTGATGTCTGCCATTGATCTTCTTCCTTTTATTCTAGAATAATGTTGTTCCTCTGAACAACGCATACTTTTATATTATACGGTATCAGCGTGATATTGTCAAGTGTTTTATGCATGGTTATTCTACTGTTTCTGCGGTATTTTTATGCTGTTTGTCAAGAAATTATATTGCAAATCTGTGCAGAATATGGTATACTTAATTTATGTATGTTTACATTATGGAGGTGTGCTATGGATATCAGACCAGGCGATATTCTTGTGATGAAGAAGCCACATCCCGGTTGTGGCAGCAATCAGATGCTGGTGCAGCGCTGCGGGGCTGATTTCAGGCTGTGCTGCAAGGGCTGTGGTCACTCATTCATGATACCTCGTTCAAAGTGTGAGAAAAAGATAAAGTCAGTTATAAGAGAGACTGGCGATGGAGGAACAGAAAATGCTTGATAAGCTCAGAATGGCTGAAGCACGTTACGATGAAATAAGCGCAAAGCTGAGCGATCCTGCGGTTATCTCGGATAATGAGCAGTATAAAGCTTTGATGAAGGAGTATAAGTCACTTACTCCGCTTATTGAAACATATAAGGATTACAGAAACGCTGTAAGCACCTGCGAAGACGCTCTTACCATGATGGAGGATGCTGGCAGCGATCCCGAGCTGAAGGAATTCCTGCAGCTTACCTATGATGAGAATAAGGAATTTGCAGAAAAGCTCGAGAGCGAGCTGAAGATACTTCTTCTGCCGAAGGATCCCGATGATGACCGTAACGTTATCGTTGAGATACGAGGCGGCGCAGGCGGTGATGAGGCTGCGTTGTTCGCAAATTCCCTGTTCAGGATGTATACGATGTATGCTCAGACGCAGGGTTGGAAGATCGAACTTATCAGCGCCAATCAGACCGAGCTTGGCGGCTACAAGGAGGTCTGTTTCAGCGTAGAAGGCGAGGGCGCATACGCAAAGCTGAAATACGAGAGCGGCGTGCATCGTGTTCAGCGAGTTCCCGAAACGGAATCGCAGGGCAGGATACACACTTCTACAATAACCGTTGCAGTGCTTCCCGAGGTTGAGGAAGTTGATGTGGATATTAATCCTGCTGATCTCACTATACAGACCTATCGCTCCAGTGGTGCAGGCGGTCAGCATATCAACAAGACCGAATCTGCGATACGCATCATCCACAATCCGTCGGGTGTTGTTGTTGAGTGTCAGGAGGAGCGTTCCCAGTTTAAAAACAAGGAAAAGGCTATGAAGATGCTGTACAGCAAGCTTTACGAGGCAAAGCTAAATGCTCGTGACAACCAGATCGCTGAGGAAAGACGTATTCAGGTCGGCACAGGCGATCGTTCCGAGCGTATACGCACATATAATTATCCCCAGTCCAGAGTTACCGATCACCGCATCGGTCTTACTCTCTATAAACTTGATAATATCATGGACGGCGATTGCGAGGAGATATTTGAGGCCCTGCGCATTGCCGATCAGACAGCTAAGCTTCTCAAACAGAAGGAAAGCTGATGAAAGGAAATGATACGGTGAATACCGAGATTTTAGAATATACACCCGAAAATGTCAGCAAGGCTGCGGAGATCCTCAGAAATGGCGGCATCGTGGGAATGCCTACCGAAACGGTGTATGGATTAGCAGCCAATGCCCTTGATGAAAAGGCTGTGGCTGATATCTTCACAGCCAAAGGCAGACCGCAGGATAATCCGCTTATCGTTCACATAAGCAGTATTGATATGCTGCCTGCTCTTGTACGGGAGATCCCTGAGGTGGCAAAGAAGCTTGCCGCTAAATTCTGGGGCGGACCGCTGACGATGATCTTCCCCAAGGCGGATATCATTCCCGATGTCACCAGTGGCGGACTTGACACCGTGGCTGTAAGGATGCCTGCAAGTGAAGCGGCAAGAGCGATCATCGATGCCTGTGGATTCCCGTTGGCTGCGCCGTCTGCAAATCTTTCGGGTAGTCCCAGTCCCACAACTGCACAGCATGTTTTCCGTGATATGGATGGTCGTATTCCTCTCATAATCGATGGCGGTGCCTGCTCCTGCGGGGTTGAAAGCACGGTCATTTGTTTCCGTGAGGGTAAGATACACATTCTACGCCCCGGCGGTGTTACAGCAGAGATGCTCTCCGAATTCGGCGAGGTTGTGATAGATAAGGCTGTCAGCGCAAAGCCTGCTGAGAATGAACGTGTTCTTTCGCCAGGAATGAAGTACAAACATTATTCTCCAAAGGCGGATGTAACTATCGTTGACGAGCATGGTGATGATTTCATCAGCTACTGCGATTCTCACAAAAGCGGCAAAACAGTAGCGATGGGTATCGGAGTTACGGAAAAGGATATGTTTATTGATTATGGTGCCACTGCCGAGTTACAGGCACAGAATCTTTTTGCACTGCTTCGAAAGGCTGATGATGACGGCGTAGACACTGTCTTTGTTGAGATGCCCTCGCAGGACGGCGTGGGTCTCGCTGTATACAACCGTCTGCTGAGAGCGGCAGGTTTCAAGGTGGTCAGAAATGATTAAGCTTACAGATAAGATGATAATAGGTCTCATCGGAATGTCAGGTGCAGGTAAATCAACTGTCTGCAGGATATTTGCAGATAACGGCTACAATGTAATAGACTGCGATATCTCTGCTCGTGAAGTGGTGCAGATAGGCTATCAGAGCCTTGCAGAGCTTCATGACCAGCTTTCACCCGATGTTATCGCAGAGGACGGAACTCTTGACAGAAGAAAGACCGCCGAGCTTATCTTTAACGATGCGGATAAACGAATGACATTCAATCGCATCATATATCCGTACATTTCCTGTAATGTTATGGAGAAGATAAAAGCATCTGACTGTGATGTGCTGCTTGACGCTCCTACTTTATATGAAGCAGGATTAGAAGGTATCTGTGATGATATCGTATCGGTGTGTGCTGATACCGATATCTGTGTTGAGCGCATAATGCAGCGTGATGGCATAACTAGGGAGCTTGCTGCTGCAAGACTGGGCAGTCAGCATGATATTGGTTGGTATAGGGAGCACTCTGCTCACTGTATCATCAATAACGGCGGTAAGGAAGAGCTTTTCTCTGCGGCAGAAAGCGTAATAAAGGCACTGAAAGGAACGTAATGGGAAGAGCAAAAAAGAACAAACGACACGGATGGCTCACATTTCTGATATTTCTAGTGTTGCTTGCTTTTGTAGCAGCGGCGGGATATTATGCTTATCAGGAATGGATAATCGCCGAGCATCCAATGAAATATACGCAATATGTCGAACGGTATTCCTATGAATATGGATTGGATAAATATCTGGTTTACGCTATCATCAAGACAGAGAGCGGCTATGACAGTAGCTCGGTATCGAATGTCGGGGCGCGGGGACTCATGCAGATAATGGAGGACTCATTTGACTGGATTAAATTCAAGCTTGGTGACGAAAATACGGAATACTCAGATATGTTCGATCCCGAGCAGAATATCCGTTACGGGTGCTACCTGATGGGATATCTGTATGAGGAATTCGGCAATGTGGAGGCTGCTGCCGCTGCATATCATGCAGGCAGAGGAGCAGTCAACAACTGGCTCGAAGATCCTCGATACTCATCAGACGGCGTACATCTTGATGTAATACCGATCTCAGATACCGCACACTATGTGGATAAGATCACAAAGGCTCTTGCAACTTATAAAGAGCTATATCAATACAATTAACAGAAAGGATAATTATTATGGCTAAGAAGGAAAATACAGCTAAGGCTATGAAAGAGAAGCTTTTCATGAACAAGGAGAATGCAGCAAAGCTTATGAGCGATGCTGAACTTAAAAAGTGCGACAAATTCTGCGAGGGATACAAGAAGTTCCTGGATATCGCCAAGACTGAGCGTGAAGCAGCTGCTTTCATTGAGCAGGAGGCTATCGCCAAGGGTTTTGTGAAGTTTGACAGAACTGCGTCGTACAAGGCTGGCGACAAGGTATATTATGTCAACCGTGAGAAGGCTGTCATCCTTGCGGTTATCGGCAAGGAGCCTATCGAAAAGGGTGTGAACATCCTTGCGGCACACATCGATTCTCCCAGACTGGATCTGAAGCAGAATCCCCTCTACGAAAAGGATGAGGTGGGATATTTCAAGACCCATTACTACGGTGGCATCAAGAAGTATCAGTGGCCCACCGTTCCGCTTTCTCTGCACGGCGTGATCGTAAAGGCAGATGGCAGCAAGATCACTGTTACCATTGGCGAGGACGAAAATGATCCCGTTTTCTGCGTATCAGATCTTCTTCCTCACCTTGCGTCTACCCAGTATAAGCGCCCCGCAACCGAGCTTATCAAGGGCGAGGAGCTTAACATCATCATCGGCTCCCGTCCCTTCAAGGATGACGAGGGCAGCGATCTTGTGAAGCTGAATCTCATGATGATCCTGAACGAGAAGTACGGCATCACCGAGGCTGATTTCCTCTCTGCGGAGCTTGAAGCAGTTCCTGCATTCAAGGCAAAGGACATCGGCTTTGACAGAAGCCTTGTGGGAGCATACGGTCAGGATGACAGAGTCTGCGCATACACTGAGCTTATGGCTATTCTCGGTGCAAGATCTCCTAAGAGAACTGCAGTTGCTGTCCTCACCGATAAGGAGGAGACAGGAAGCGATGGCAATACAGGTCTTTGCTCCGCATATCTGAAATACTTCATCGCAGATCTGGCTGCTTGCTTTGGTGCAGAGGGAAGGACAGTGCTTTCCGCATCCAAGTGCCTTTCTGCGGATGTGAACGCTGCTTATGATCCCACATTCCCCGATGTTTTCGAGAAGAACAACAGCGCAGTGCTGAACGGCGGCGTCTGCGTAACTAAGTATACAGGTTCCCGTGGTAAGAGCGGCACATCTGATGCGAGCGCAGAGTTCGTTGGCGAGATCAGAGCGCTGCTTGACAAGAAGGGCGTTATCTGGCAGACTGGCGAGCTTGGAAAGATCGATATCGGCGGCGGCGGAACTGTTGCGGCATATATCGCAAATCTCGATGTGGACACCATCGACGTGGGTGTACCTGTGCTTTCCATGCACGCTCCCTTTGAAATGACAGCCAAGACAGACGTATACGCTGCATTCAAGGCTTTTGAAGCATTCATCAACGCATAATTTCTGATAATCACCCCATTTTGTGCATAGACATATTATGTATGGAATGGGGGGATATTCATGTTTTCGGATAATAAAAGACAGTTGCTGCGAACGCTTGGCAGGCGCCTGATAGCGGTGGCACTGGTGTTTCTGGGGATATTTATCCTTGTGGATATGAGCCTCAGACCGATAGTTGAGACCATCAATGCCTATCAGTGTAAGCTGCTTGTTGCGGATATGATAAACTCCGCCGTAAGCGAGGAGCTTCAGCGCGAGGATATCAGCTATTCAAAACTGGTTGAGCTTCACGAGAACCATGACGGAGAGATCGTTTCGGTGCAGAGTAATGTGCTGAATATCAACCATCTGAAAACCAATATCTCATCCCGCCTTGATCGGGAACTTCAGCGTATCTCGGCAATGGAGATAGGGATACCTGTCGGTACGCTGTTGGGAATCCAGCTTCTTCACGGCAAGGGCTTTGATGTGGGGATGACGGTACACCCTGTAGGATACGCAGCGACCCGCATCATCAGTGAGTTCACCGAAGCAGGCATCAATCAGACCCGACACCGCATCATTATAGAGATAAAGGCTTCCGTGGATGCGGTGATCCCCGGTTTTTCATCTGAGGTCACAGTAGCTACGTCCATCGTTG
This sequence comes from Oscillospiraceae bacterium, assembly GCA_045531575.1. GTDB lineage: Bacteria > Bacillota > Clostridia > Oscillospirales > Ruminococcaceae > CAG-115. The sequence goes on from JAZSEG010000107.1 coordinate 14,293, forward strand.
CCGCTGAAACGATAATTATTGGCAGGGTGCCTGATGCATATACTCATGTGGTATCGTCAGATTCTGATCTTGTCGGTACGCTTGAGGACTACGAAGCCGAAACATATTAGGAGGATATCTTGGAACTTAATGTTGCAAAAAAACGTGCGGCAGAGCTTCGCACGACAATTGAAAAGCACAATCACAATTATTACGATCTTGACGCTCCCACAATCGAGGACGATGAATATGACGCACTCATGCGTGAGCTTCGTGGCATAGAGAATGAATATCCCGAGCTTCTTACAGCGGATTCTCCCACTCAGAGAGTCGGCGGCACTGCGGCGACCACCTTTGAAAAGGTGCAGCATGCTGTTCAGATGGGCAGTCTGCAGGATGTTTTCAGCGTTGAAGAGGTCAGCGATTTTATACGCAGAGTGTCTGAGCAGAATGCCGATGAATATGTAGTAGAGCCTAAGATAGACGGTCTTTCGGTATCTCTTGAATATGAGAACGGTCTATTCGTGCGTGGCTCGACCCGTGGCGATGGATTTATCGGTGAAGATATCACGCAGAATTTAAAGACCGTGCGCTCCATACCTCTCAGACTGAACGAGGAGATACCTTTCATCGAAGTTCGTGGCGAGGTGTATATGTCCCGTGCAAGCTTTGCCGCTCTTTGCGAGGAGCAGGAGAAGAAGGGCGAGCAGCTTCCTAAGAATCCGAGAAACGCAGCTGCAGGCTCCCTCAGACAGAAAGACAGCCGCATTACTGCACAGAGAAAGCTGGATATCTTCTGCTTCAATGTGCAGCGAATTGAGGGCAAGGAACTGAAATCTCATTCCGAGTCTCTTGAATATATGAAGCAGCTTGGCTTTGCTGTAATCCCCGATTATCTTGTATGCCACAGCGGGGAAGAGGTGATCGAAAAGATCAAAGCGATCGGCGACAGCCGCAGAGAGCTTCTTTATGATATCGACGGCGCTGTTGTAAAGGTAAATGATTTCGCTCTCAGAACTGAGATAGGCTCCACCACAAAGGTGCCGAAATGGGCGGTTGCTTTCAAATATCCCCCTGAGGAAAAGGAGACCACCCTCAACGAGATAGAGATAAACGTAGGCAGAACAGGCGCACTCACTCCCGTTGCAATATTTGATCCTGTTTTTCTTGCAGGAACTACAGTTTCCAGAGCGATACTGCACAATCAGGATATCATCACTGACAAGGATATCCGTGTGGGTGACAGAATCGTTGTCCGCAAGGCAGGAGATATCATCCCCGAGGTCGTTCGTTCGGTATCCCATGCAGAGAAATCCGTGCCTTATTACATCCCGAATATCTGCCCCGTGTGTGGCGCTGAAGCGCTTCGTGATGAGGATGAGGCTGTTATCCGCTGTCAGAACTTCGATTGCCCTGCGCAGCTGCTGCGTTCTATAGAGCATTTCGCATCCCGAAACGCAATGAATATCGACGGTCTCGGCGAAGCAATAGTTGAGCAGCTTGTGAATGAGGGCCTTATCAAAACTGTTGCAGACCTGTATGAACTCGATCTGCAGGAGCTTATGGCGCTTGACCGTTTCGGAAGAAAGTCGGCTGAGAATCTACTGGAATCAATAGAGAAATCCAAGAGTAATCAGCTGAACAGGCTCGTATTTGCCCTCGGCATCCGTGGAATCGGTCAGCGTGCGGCAACTTTGCTGTGCGAGCATTTTTCGGATATGGACGGCATAATGAACGCTCTGCCACTGGAAATAGCATCCATTGAGGGATTCGGCGACATCATGGCGCAGTCTGTTTACAACGCAATGCAGGAGCCGCACCGCATAAAGCTGATAGAGCGCCTGAAGGCTCACGGCGTGAATATGAGCTACTCCGACGGCAAGGTATCGGACAAGTTTGCAGGTCTGACTTTTGTTCTGACAGGCACTTTGCCCACTTATACAAGAGATCAGGCAAAGGCTCTTATCGAGAAGAACGGCGGCAAATGCTCAGGCTCGGTCTCCAAAAAGACAAGCTATGTACTCGCAGGCGAGGAGGCAGGAAGTAAGCTCACCAAGGCAAATGAGCTGGGTATCACGGTGCTTACTGAGGAGCAGTTTGTGAAGATGCTGGAAGAATGACATTTGAGGTGATAATATGAAGGCACAGAATGGACGATCACGAGCCAAAAACGTAGTTTTATCAATATTTGTGGTGATTTTGTGCCTTTTTTCAATCTCAATTAAAATAATGAATGATCTGCCGCCACCAAAGTGGTATCATTTTGAGGCACAAAATAACAAGCGTGTGATAATGGAGTATGCGGAAGAGCATTATCCTGATGCAAGAGTTGTTGAGGAGCATTATGACTCTGCTATTCCTTTTCAAACGTCCAATAAATTTGACCATATTGTTTTTGAACTGGACGGAGTTAGGTTTTCAATATTGGCAAACGATGGTAGGTTTCTACATGACAATTATCTAACATCGAAATCTTATCATTATTTTGAAACAGAGATTATAGAAAACTTTTTGGCATCAAGAAATATTACGGCTAAGAAAACATATAGTCTCACCGAGCAAAATACACTCGCTTATTATTTGGATAAGACAGATACTTTTTTTGTTATGTGGCAATATGAAGATGGAAAAGATCATCCAGCTAACATCGATTGGTTTTATGACTTGTATTTATTTTGGCAAGAAAACGATAATTTGAAAGATTGCATAATAAGGTTAAGCTATCGAATTAATGATAGATATTGCTATACGGTTGAATTTGATAGGGATATTATTTATTCATCCAAAGATGATTTCTATGCAACGTTTGAATATGTCGAACTTAGCTATTTAAACACCTTATGAATAATGAATCAAGGCTGTATGAAATCCTCATACAGCCTTTCGCTTATTCAAAATACTTATCAAGATACCTGCTGAACTCCGCAGGATCAGCCTTGATCTTGTTCTTTATCTTCTCGGCGCTGTCCTTGTCGCCCGTGTAGATGTTGAGATAATACTTCTGCTTTCCTGTAACGTTATCCTTGATGGAGATACCAATGGTGCAAGAGCCGTTTTCGTTCTCGGCATAGCGTACGGCATAAAGCTTATCCTTTTTCATGGCGTCACGGGTGTAGACCTTTACAGCTTCCTCAAACATCTTTTCACGGATGGAAGCAGGCAGGAAATCACTCAACTCCCTTGCGGCGGAAACGCCTAGCTTTGTGTTGTCGTATACAAGATCGCCGTCTATCTCCGCAACCGTGCAGAGCCTTTCTTCGATTCCGTCAAGAGCCTCTGCAAGGTCGAAGTAGCTGACAGCCTGTTCAAGCGAGGTTATCTCCATAAGCTGCTGCTTTGTGAGCGGGCAGCCGAGCGAATAGATAAGATGACAGACCAGTATTCTTATTGAGTTGATATCTTCGACTCTTATTCTGGGATTGGTTTTCATATATTTTCCCCCTGTATTTTATCTTTATATGTTGGGATGCTCCATAAGCGCAGATACCAGTGCAATATTCATAGCCGCTTCGATGCAGGGAACTGCTCTCGGTACAACGCAGGGATCGTGTCTGCCCTTGATTATAAGCTCCTCAGCAGTAAGTGTCTTGAAATCAACGCTGTTCTGTGGCCTGGAAATGGATGGGGTAGGCTTGAATGCAGCTCTGAATATGATAGGCATTCCCGAGCTTATACCACCGAGGATGCCGCCGTGATTGTTTGTGGCTGTCTTTATCTCGCCGTTATCTATCACGAATTCATCATTGTTCTCACTGCCGAAAAGCTGTGCGCACTCAAAGCCGTTGCCGAATTCGATGCCCTTTACAGCAGGAACCGCAAAAACAAGTCGTGCGATTGTGTTTTCAAGACCGTCCATCATAGGCGAGCCAATGCCTGCAGGGAAACCCACAGCAGCACACTCAATAATGCCGCCGACGCTGTCCTGAGCCATGCGAGCGTCGTTGATGACCTCACGCATCTTTGCTTCTGCTTCTTCGGAAACTGTAGGGAAGATGCGCTTTTTTACTGCTTCAAGCAGTTCTGCATTGACATTAGTAGGATCAAAACGGTCTTCATGAATATCCTTAATTGAAACGATATGTGCGCCTGTCGTAATGCCCCTATGTTCCAGTATCTGAGCGCATACAGCGCCTGCGAATACGAGCGGAGCGGTTATTCTTCCCGAGAAATGTCCACCGCCACGGGGATCGTTCGCACCATTATAACGAAGATAACCTGTGTGGTCTGCATGTGCAGGTCGTGCAATATGAGAGATGTTTCCATAATCGCCTGAATGCTGATCGCTGTTCATTATTACAGCGCAAAGCGGAGTGCCTGTTGTCTTGCCGTTATACAGACCTGACAGAATCTCAGGAATATCCTTTTCATTGCGCATGGTGCTGGTGCCGTCTTTTTTTGGCGCACGTCTTGCCATGAATTCGCCGATCTTGTCAAGATCTATCTCCTCACCCGAGGGCAGATTATCAAGAATGACGCCGATGCCTTTGCCGTGGGACTCGCCGAAAAGCGAAACTGAAATACCGCCGTTAAATAATGACGACATCGTATTCACCTCCAAGGGAACGGAAATCCTCAAAGAATGTGGGATAGGATTTTGCAACGCATTCAGCGTCGGTTATAATGAGCTTATCAGTGCATCTCTGCGAAGCTATCGCAAGGGACATTGCAATTCGATGATCGTTGAAGCTGCTACAGATACCGCCTGTAAGCTCCGTTACACCCGTTATCTCAAGCTCATCATCCACGATGGTAACATTTGCACCGAGTGAGTTCAGCACGGTGGAGATGCTTTCAAGACGGTCGCTCTCTTTAATTCTCAGGCGCTTGCAGCCACGGATGTGAGAAACACCGTCTGCAAATGCAGCGAGAACAGTGAGTATCGGAACGAGATCGGGGATATCAGTAGCATCAATATCGAATCCCGAATAGTTGTCACCGATCTTTATCATTTTATCGATGATATCAAAAACAGCACGGTCACCCTGAACGCTGTTGGGATTCACACCAACAAGCTCAAGGTCACTGCCTATCTGATTTGCCACTGCAAAGAACGCAGCCTGAGAGCAGTCGCCTTCGACACTGTACTTTGTTGCCTTGTACTGCTGTATGCCTTTAACGGAATAGTTACCGTTGAACTCCAGCGTTTCTACGCCGAACTCCTTCATGCACTGCAGAGTGATATCGGCATAAGGCTTGGACTGCAGGGGAGAGGTCATAACGATCGTGCTGCTGCCCTCAATAAGAGGAAGCGCAAAGAGAAGTCCAGTGATAAACTGTGAAGAGATGTCACCGGGAACTGAGAATACGCCCGAAGTCAGCTTGCCCTTGATATGATAAGGCATGGTATCAGAAATGAATTCAACGCCATGCTTCTTGAATTCGTCGAGATAAGGGGTAATAGGTCTTGTGGGGAGCTTGCCGCAGCCTGTAAAGGTCGCTTCAACGCCAAGTGCAGCGGCAACGGGTATGAGGAATCTGAGCGTAGAGCCGGATTCACGGCAGTTGATGTCTGCCTTTGCGGGCGGATTCTCTATGCCTTTTACATATGTTACTCCGTTTTCGGTGCGGAACTGTGCACCAAGAGCTTCGAGAGCTTCGCAGGTCGCATCAATATCCTCGCAGCCGAGGAGATCGGTGATCTCGGATTCTCCTTTGGAAAGTGCGGCGCAGATAAGCGCTCTGTGCGAAATGCTCTTTGAAGGAGGTATTCTTATCTTGCCTGAAAGGGCAGATGGTGTTATTTCTAAATTCATAAGTTCTCCTTATTGACGCCGAGGAAATCAGCGTATTCTTCTACAGACATTCTGACAACCGAGCTTTTTCCGATATCAGAACAGATAACTATATCGATTCCCTTGGAGTTTCTCTTTTTATCGCCAAGCGAATACTTGAACAGCAGATCCATAGGTGCTTCGGTAGTAGTGGGAAGTCTGTGCATCTTCAGAACTGCATCTAATTTATCTGCAGTACCCTTTACACACATACCTTTGTTTTCGGCAATGTGTGTGAAAACGCTCATACCGATGGCTACAGCCGCACCGTGCGTGATTCCGCTGAAGTTATGGTATTTTTCAATAGCATGACCGAGGGTATGACCGAAATTCAGCAGCATACGCTCGCCAGCCTCACGCTCATCGTTTTCAACCACCTGAGCTTTAATGGATACGCACTCTTTTATGAGATCAATGATAGTGAAATCCTTATCGTCGCAGTTCAGTCTTTCGGTCATATCAAACACTTTAGGTGACTTGATCATGCCGTATTTGATGATCTCTGCCATACCATCTATGAAGAACATGTCAGGCAGAGTGCTGAGGGAGTTTGCGTCAGCGATAACGAGTGAAGGCTGATAGAATGCTCCCACGAGATTTTTTCCGCTGTTGATGTTTACAGCGGTCTTACCGCCTACCGAGCTATCCACCATTGCAAGCAGTGAAGTAGGTATCTGAACAAAATCGATACCACGCATATAGGTAGCGGCTGCAAAGCCTGTAAGATCACCTACTACGCCGCCGCCAAGGGCAACTAACATATCCGAACGTGTAAAACCGTTTTCGGCAAGGAAATCATAAAGCTTCAGAAGTGTATCGTGGCATTTGGAAGATTCGCCGTGCGGAAATACAAATTTCACAGCGCTGAACCCTGCGGAATTGAGGGAGTTCATAATGATCTCGCCATATTCTTTATCAACATTATCATCTGTAACGATGGCTGCACGACGGGATTTTACCGCCTGCGCAATTGCTTTTCCTATATCGTTGTAAAATGAATCACATATTAAAATATCATATTTCTTGCTGGCATTTATGGTTACAATTTCCATGTTTAGACTCCTGTATTGTATATACTTAAAACATACTTTATTATTTTAAATCATTTTGACGTAATTGTCAATATAGTATTATTACATTCGTACATTTTAACAAAACATTTAACAATTTAACGTTATAAATCGCTAAATTTTTTCTGTAAACCACTTTACAGCGATGAAATTAAGTGATATAATGATATAGATAAAAGTCATATAAGGAGGCTTTACTATGGGTATGACTATGACGCAGAAGATCCTTGCAAAGCATGCAGGATTAGATTGTGTGACTGAAGGACAGCTTATCAAAGCGAAGCTTGATATGGTTCTGGGAAATGATATTACAAGTCCCGTAGCTATAAATGAGTTTGAGAAGATAGGTTTTGATGGTGTTTTTGATCGTTCAAAGATATCACTGGTAATGGATCACTTCACGCCTAATAAGGATATAAAAGCAGCAAAGCAGTGTCAGCAGTGCCGTAATTTCGCTGACAAGTACGATATAGAGAATTATTTCGATGTTGGCGAGGTTGGCATTGAGCATGCTCTTCTTCCCGAAAAGGGTCTTGTAGTGCCTTCAGACTGCGTTATCGGTGCTGACAGCCACACCTGTACATACGGTGCTCTCGGTGCGTTTTCAACAGGCGTAGGCTCCACTGATATGGCTGCCGGCATGGCTACAGGCGAAGCGTGGTTCAAGGTGCCTTCCGCCATCAAGTTCAATCTTACAGGTGAACTCAACAAGTGGGTATCAGGTAAGGATGTTATCCTGCATATCATTGGTATGATCGGTGTGGATGGCGCTCTTTATCAGTCGATGGAGTTCAGCGGTGAAGGACTGAAGAACCTTTCTATGGATGATCGTCTCTGCATGGCTAATATGGCTATTGAAGCAGGTGCGAAGAATGGCATTTTTGAGGTAGACGAAATTACTCTTGAATATGTAAAGGGCAGAACCGACCGCACTTTTGATGTTTTCAAAGCAGACGATGATGCGCATTATACAAGAGTTATCGATATTGATCTCTCAACTATACGTCCCACTGTTGCGTTCCCGCATCTGCCTGAGAATACTAAGACCATCGACGAAGCTGAAAAACTCAATATCAAGATCGATCAGGTCGTTATCGGTTCCTGCACAAACGGTCGCTATTCCGACCTTGAGGCTGCGGCTGCTGTTGTAAAGGGCAAGAAGGTCGCAAAGGGTGTGCGTGCTATAGTTATCCCTGCCACACAGCAGATATATCTCGATGCACTGCGCAACGGACTGCTAGAGACATTTGTTGAAGCAGGAATGGTAGTTTCTGCACCTACATGCGGACCTTGCCTCGGCGGTCACATGGGTATACTTGCGCCGAATGAGCGTGCAGTATCAACAACAAACAGAAATTTCGTAGGACGAATGGGCGATACCACATCTGAAGTTTATCTTGCAAGTCCTGCTATTGCAGCTGCAAGCGCTCTGACGGGATATATCTCTGATGTCAAGGAATAAGGAGGCGCATTACAATGAATGCACATGGCACAGTACATAAATACGGAGATAATGTCGATACCGATGTTATAATCCCCGCAAGATACCTGAACACAGCTGACCATAAGGAGCTTGCATCCCACTGCATGGAGGATATCGACAAGGATTTCGTGAAAAAGGTAAAGGCAGGCGACATCATGGTTGCCAACATGAACTTCGGCTGCGGCAGCTCCCGTGAACATGCACCTATTGCGATCAAGGCCAGTGGCATTGATTGCGTTATAGCTTCGACCTTTGCAAGAATATTCTATCGCAACGCCATCAATATCGGTCTTCCCATTCTTGAATGTGATGAAGCAGCAAAGGATATAGACGATGGTGATGAAGTCAATATAGACTTTGATACAGGCGTTATCACAAATGTGACTAAGGGCAACACTTATAAGGCTCAGCCTTTCCCGGATTTTATCAAGGATATTATCAGAAAGGGCGGACTGCTTAAGTCCATAAAAGGGTAATTGCTGACGTGATTCTTAATATTAAGCCTGCTGTAAAAAACCAGGCTTCTGAAATTGAGGCTGTTGCTGTAGATTGTCTGGGTAGTGATGAACAGGCAGGCACATACAGGGCAGAAAATGTGTCGGAACTTGTGCGAGCGTCACTGCTCACTGCGGTTGTGGTTTGCGACAAGATAGTAAGAGCTTTCTGCGTATGTGAAGAGTCTCCGATTCCTGATGCCTGTGAGATAACAGGAATATATGTCATGGATGGCTTCCGAAGTATGGGTCTGGGACGCAAACTGCTTTCTTATGCTCTGCGTGAAGCACGAGGCATGCGCTACAAGACGGTATTTCTATGGGTTCGTGATAACAACAAAAGTGCTGAAAAGTTTTTCCGCAGGATCGGTTTTGAACCTGACGGAAAGCGCAGACTTATCGATCCCGGGACAGATACATACGAACTTCGTTACAGGATCGATATCTGATCCTGTTTGATGAAAGAGGGTTTTATTATGGTTAAGAATATAGCAGTGATCAAAGGCGATGGTATTGGACCTGAGATCGTTACCGAGGCAATGAAGGTGCTTGATGCTGTTGCTGCAAGATTCGGTCACACATTCAATTATGAGCAGCTTCTGATGGGTGGATGCTCTATCAATGTTCACGGCGTGCCGCTCACTGATGAGACTATTGAACGCTGCAAGGCATCTGACGCCGTTCTGATGGGTTCTATCGGCGGTGATACGACTACTTCTCCCTGGTATAAGCTCCCTGCGGATCGCAGACCCGAAGCAGGTCTGCTCGGCATCAGAAAGGCACTGGGACTGTTCGCGAACCTGCGTCCGTGTGTGCTGTATCCTCAGCTGGCCGGCGCATGCCCTCTCAAAGAGGAGATAAGCGCAAAAGGCTTCGATATGCTCATCATGCGTGAGCTTACAGGCGGTCTGTATTTCGGTGCTAGAAAAACAGAGGAGATCGACGGTGTAATGACCGCTATCGATACACTTAAGTATGATGAAAACGAGATCAGGCGCATTGCGATAAAGGCTTTCGATGTAGCTATGAAACGCAATAAGAAGGTCACCAGTGTTGATAAGGCTAATGTTCTTGACAGCTCCAGACTTTGGCGAAAGGTAGTCACTGAGGTTGCAGAGGATTATCCCGAAGTAACGCTTGAACATATGCTAGTTGACAACTGCGCTATGCAGCTTGTAAAGGATCCCGCGCAGTTTGATGTAATGGTAACAGAGAACATGTTCGGTGATATCCTTTCTGACGAAGCATCTATGATAACAGGCTCTATTGGAATGCTTGCTTCGGCAAGCATGAATGAGACGAAGTTTGGTCTGTATGAGCCGAGCGGCGGTTCTGCTCCCGATATAGCAGGACAGAACAAGGCAAATCCCATTGCGACTATTCTTTCCGCTGCAATGATGCTGCGATATTCATTTGATATGAGCGCTGAGGCGGATGCGGTGGAAAATGCTGTCAACAAGGTGCTGGAGGCAGGATACAGAACAGGGGATATCATGTCCGAGGGAATGAAGATGGTATCTTGCTCTGAAATGGGCACTAAAATCGCTGAATTTATTTAAAGTATATAGTAGAATAGCACACCGAAAACGTTTGCAGTTATCGGTGTGCTGTTTATTTTGATAAATTTGATCGAAATTCGCCAAATTTCAAAAAATTACTTGCAATTAATTCAATTTTAGGTTATAATGAAACTAGCTATTTTAAAAACCACGGTTTATGATGCTTTTATTTATTTTAAATTTCCGTGTTTATTGCCTCGTAAAAGGCGAAATGTAAGCATGGCATAGTAAAATTGTCATTCTGATTGGTTTTTTGTGCTGTTATTTTTGGATTTTCGAAAGGAGTACCTGTGATGTACAACGATTTAATGGATTCCATCGGCTTCCTCGGTCAGTATGATAAGGAAGTTGCGGATGCAATGGGCCTTGAGCTTGCCCGCCAGAAGAGAAACCTCGAGCTTATTGCCAGCGAGAACATTGTTTCTCCTGCTGTAATGGCTGCTATGGGCAGCGTTCTTACCAATAAGTATGCCGAGGGTTATCCCGGAAAGAGATACTACGGCGGATGTGAGGATGTTGATATCGTAGAGACGATCGCTATCGAGCGCGCTAAGGAGCTTTTCGGTGCAAAGTATGCAAATGTACAGGCTCATTCCGGCGCTCAGGCTAATACTGCCGTATATGTCGCTCTGCTTCAGCCCGGTGACACCGTAATGGGTATGAGCCTTGCTCACGGCGGTCATCTGACACACGGTTCTCCTGTAAATATCTCCGGTAAGATCTACAACTTTGTTCCTTACGGCACAAACGATGAAGGTTTTATCGATTATGAGGAGCTTTACAAGCAGGCAAACAAGTGCAAGCCTAAGCTCATCGTTGCTGGTGCTTCCGCTTACCCCAGAGCAATTGATTTTGCAAAGCTCTCTTCCATCGCAAGAGCAGTAGGCGCTTATCTGATGGTCGATATGGCTCATATTGCAGGTCTTGTTGCTGCAGGTGTTCATGAGAGCCCTGTTTCTTATGCTGACGTTGTTACCACTACAACACATAAGACTCTCCGTGGTCCCCGTGGCGGTCTTATCCTGACAAACAACGAGTATATTGCTAAGAAGATCGATTCCGCAATTTTCCCCGGTACACAGGGTGGTCCTCTGATGCACGTTATCGCAGGTAAGGCAGTATGCTTCGGCGAGGCTCTGAAGCCTGAGTTCAAGGCTTACGGCGCTCAGATCGTGAAGAATGCTAAGGTACTTGCTGATACACTGCTCGAAAAGGGATTCAATCTGGTTTCCGGCGGTACAGATAACCACCTGATGCTGGTAGATCTTCGTCCTTTCGGCATCACAGGTAAGGATCTGCAGAATAACTGTGACGAGTGCTACATCACTCTTAACAAGAATGCTATCCCCAATGATCCTCAGAAGCCTGCTTTCACAAGCGGCGTAAGAATCGGTACTCCCGCAGTTACCACAAGAGGTCTTGTAGAGGATGATATGAAGGTTATCGGCGAGTGCATCTACCTTGTTGCAAAGGATTTCGAGTCCAATAAGGAAAAGGTAAGAGCTATGGTTACCGATATCTGCAACAAGTATCCGCTTTACTGATAATAAAAGAACATATTATAAAGGAAGTACAGAGATGACAAATATCAAGAATACAGAGGTGCTTTATAAAAATTATAATTCTGTAGCACCTCTCGGACTCATTGCTATGAACGGAACTCAGGAGCTGGGTGATAAGATCAACAACTATCTTATGAGATGGGCTGATCGCAACGGTTATCCCTCTGATGAGTTCATGATCGAGTGTGAGTGCCCCAGATTCCAGTCCGGTGACGCTAAGGGTCTTATCAAGAGCACTGTAAGAGGTAAGGATCTCTTTATCCTTGTGGACGTAGGCAACTACAACTGCAAGTACAAGCTGTTCGGTCAGGAGAACTCTATGAGTCCTGACGATCACTACATGGATCTTATGCGTATCATTCAGGCTGCAAGTGGTAAGCCTCACCGCATCAACGTTATCATGCCTCTGCTTTACGGTGGCAGACAGCACAGAAGAAGCTACCGTGAGTCTCTGGACTGCGCAGTAGCACTTCAGGAGCTGCAGCGCATCGGTGTATCCAATGTTATCACTGTTGACGCTCACGATCCCAGAGTGTGCAACGCTGTTCCTCTGATGGGCTTTGATAATATCATGCCTTCTTATCAGGTGCTGAAGGCTCTGCTGAAGGCGTTCCCTGATATCATCGTTCAGAAGGATCATTTCATGGTTGTAAGCCCTGATGAGGGTGCTATGAACAGAAATATGTTCTATGCTTCCGTTATGGGTGTAGATCTCGGTATGTGCTACAAGCGCCGTGACTATTCCACTATCGTGAACGGCCGTAATCCTATCGTTGCTCATGAGTATCTCGGTACCTCCGTTGAGGGCAAGGATGTATTTGTAGCTGATGATATCATCGCTTCCGGTGAGTCCATGCTGGATATCGCTCGTGAGATGAAGGGAAGAAAGGCAAAGCGTGTATTTGCTTACGCTACTTACGGTATGTTCACCAGCGGCCTTGATTCCTTTGACAAGGCTTATGCTGATGGTATTATCGATGGTGTATTCGGTACAAACCTCACATACAGAACACCTGAGCTGCTGAGCAGAGAGTGGTTCCATGAGGTTGATGTATCCAAGTATATTGCTTACTTCATTGCTTCTATCAATCACGATACTTCTATAAGCAACGTAATTGACCCGCTTGCTAAGATCAACGCTCTTCTCAAGGAGCACAGAGGATTATAATTATGCCTTTAGCAGACAGAATTCGCCCCACCACATTAAACGATGTAGTGGGGCAATCCCATTTAATTGGTGAGAACAGACCTCTTTCCCGTGTAATCGAATCAGGGAAGATACCCAACATGATATTCTACGGCCCGTCAGGCGTAGGTAAGACCACTATTGCACGCATCATCGCAGAGTCTGCAAATATGCGTCTGCATAAGCTCAACGGCACATCTGCGTCCACTGCCGATATAAAGAGTATCGTTTCAGAGATCGATACTTTCTTTGGCAGCAGTGGAATACTGTTATATCTGGATGAGATACAGTATCTCAACAAAAAGCAGCAGCAGAGTCTGCTGGAATACATTGAGGATGGCAGCATAACGCTTATTGCATCCACTACAGAGAATCCGTATTTCTTTGTGTACAATGCGATTCTCTCCAGAAGCACTGTATTCGAGTTCAAGCCTGTTACACCTGAGGAGCTTGAAAAAGCCATCAGACGTGGTTTTGATGTTCTTTCTAAGGAGAACAATATCGAGTACAAGCTGGATGATGAAGCTGTGAAGTATATCAGCCGTGGGTGCGGGGGCGACGTGCGTAAATCGCTCAATACGGTGGAATTATGCGCACTTACCGCCGCTGATGGCAATATATCTCTTGAGCTTGCCATGGAGCTTACACAGCGCAGCAACATGCGTTACGACCGTGACGGAGATCAGCATTACGATCTGCTCTCTGCTCTGCAGAAATCCATCCGTGGATCTGATGAGAATGCGGCTATCCACTATGCGGCACGGCTTATTGCAGCGGGAGATATTATCTCGCTGTCCAGACGCCTTCTCGTGATCGCCAGTGAGGATATCGGTCTTGCGTATCCTCAGGCTGTGCCTATCGTTAAGGCCTGTGTGGACAGTGCTATGCAATTAGGTCTGCCGGAAGCTCGTATACCGCTTGCTGAAGCTGTTATTCTGCTTGCTACGGCGCCTAAATCAAACAGCGCATACATGGCAATTGCTGCGGCCATGGAGGATATCGAGAACGGGGAAGTGGGGGATTTCCCCAGACATCTGCAGAACGAGCATTGTGACGGT
>JAZSEG010000303.1:0-15511 GCA_045531575.1 Oscillospiraceae bacterium
GAGATAAACTGTATCATCGACAGCCTCGGCGAATACCGTGACGCAATGATGAACGACGATATAGACACACTGCGCGATATCCTCCGCATAGGACGTGAGCGCAAGGAGAAGAGCATGGAATTTTACGGACAGGAGAAGAAATAATGTCGGCAAGACAGAAGCCGCATATAAGCTATATAGTATCACTGTGCGGCATTATGTGCGGACTGGCGCTGGTGATGATGTTCTTTCTGAGCATGATACCGGCATTTGAATATGTAAGTCCGGCAGTCTCGGGCGTACTGCTGTGGGTGGTGTATGAGCGCTTGGGCGCAAAGTACGGCATCATAAGCTATATCGCAGTGAGCCTGCTGTGTCTTATGTTCACAGTAAACTACGAGGCAAACCTGATGTTCATCTTTCTGTTGGGTTATTACCCGATGCTGAGAGATCTCATCATGAAGGTGCGGTATGCCGTTCTGCGCTGGATCATCAAGCTGGTGGTTTATGCATCGATGGCAACGGTCTGCTACTGGCTGCTGATAAATCTGTTCAACATGAAGCAGCTGCTGGAGGATATCGGGGAATTAGGCGAGTATGGCGCGCTGATACTTCTCGGTATGGGTGCGGTGGCGTTCGTGCTTTATGATATCTTCCTCGGACTTTACCGCCCTTTTTACGAGCAGATACTCAAGCCCAAAATACAGAAGAGAATGAAATAACAGGCGATTAACCGCCACTTATATCGGACAAAATAGTAATAAACAAAAGGAGTACAGACATGGCTGAAAGAATACCCCAAAGAGCGGATGTTCCCGCAGAGCATAAATGGAGATTAGAGGATATCTACGCCACAGACGAGGCATGGGAGCAGGATTTTGCAAAGGCGAAGTCCTATCCTGAGAAGATAGCCTCTTACAAAGGACAGCTGTGCGAGAGCGCTGATAAGCTGTATGAGTATCTGGAATTTGACAGCGAGATGGCTGTGCTGCTGGACAGCCTTGTGAACTATGCGCAGAGAAGAAGCGATGAGGACACCAGAAAGTCCGAATATCAGGATATGGTGAGCCGTGTGGAGATAGCTTATGTGGAGATAGCAGGCGCTGCGGCATTCGTGACCCCAGAGCTGCTCTCCATCCCTGACGATACTCTGGAGGGCTTCTACAAGGCTCAGCCGAAGCTGGAGCTTTACCGCAGGAGCCTTGACCGCATCCGCAGTCAGAAGGAGCATATCCTTTCCGAAGCAGAGGAGAAGATACTGGCGCTTGCAGGAGAGATGGCAAGCTCTCCCGATACGATATACTCTATGTTCAGCGACGCTGACATGAAATTCCCTGATGCTGTTGACAGCGAGGGTAACACCCATCAGGTGACCCATGGCAGCTTCATTCCGCTCATGCAGAGCAGCGACAGAGTGCTGAGAAAATCTGCATTCGAGTCCCTTTACCATGTTTATGAGAGCTACAAGAACACCACTGCTGCGATACTTGCTTCTCAGACCAAGTGCCTTAATTTCCGTGCAAAGGCAAGAAAGTATGAAAGTACTCTCCATGCGGCGCTGGCAAATAATGAAGTACCCGTTAAGGTGTATGAGCAGCTTATCGAGTCTGTGCACAAGAATCTCCCGTATATGCACCGCTATGTACGACTGCGCAAGAAGCTTCTCGGCGTTGAGGAGCTGCACGCATATGACCTTTACTGCCCCATCGTTGCGGATGTGGATATCGAGATACCCTTCGAGCAGGCAAAGCAGGAGGTGTATGATTCTCTTGCGCCCATGGGCGAGGAGTATCGTGCCATCTACAAAGAAGGCTGCGAGAACGGCTGGATAGACGTTTATGAGAACGAGGGCAAGCGCAGCGGAGCATATTCCGCAGGCGCAAGAGTGCATCCGTTCGTGCTGCTGAATCACAAGGATACCCTGAACTGTGAGTTCACTCTGGCACACGAGATGGGTCACGCTATCCACTCCTACCTCTCCAACAAGACTCAGCCTGTTGTGTATGCGGATTATGTTATCTTTGTGGCGGAGGTTGCTTCCACCTGCAACGAGAGTCTGCTGATGCAGCATCTTTTAAAGACCACCACAGATAAGAAGCGCAGAGCTTATCTTATCAACTACTTCTTAGAGCAGTTCCGCACAACGCTGTATCGTCAGACCATGTTTGCGGAGTTCGAGCTTATGATAAACCGCAAGTCCGAGAACGGCGAGAGCCTTACTGCGGATGGACTGTGTGAGATGTACCGTGAGCTTAACCTGAAGTATTACGGCGAGGATATCGTTATCGACAGCGAGCTTGACATGGAGTGGGCACGCATCCCGCATTTCTATTATAATTACTATGTATATCAGTATGCTACAGGATTCTCTGCTGCCATTGCACTGTCTCAGCGTATACTGAACGAGGGCGAGCAGGCGGTGAAGGACTATATCGGCTTCCTGAGCGGCGGTTGCTCCAAGGATCCCATCTCCCTGCTGAAGGGTGCAGGCGTGGATATGACATCCGAAAAGCCTGTCAATGATGCACTGGAGCTTTTCAACTCTCTGCTTGATGAGATGGAAGAGCTTATAGGTTGATATCATGCTGATAACTGCGACAAACGATCTGATGCAGAAGGTATCCTCTGCCATCGCAGAGGGCAAGCCGATGTTCGTGCTTGATGAGCAGCGCAGATGCCTTATGAGCGGCTGCAGGGAAAGGCTTGAACACGGCGAGATACTGGATCATTATCTTGCCACAAGCAGACGGGTGGATGATGATATCTACGAGGGTCCGTTCCTGCGCATGGGTCGCTCATACTGCGTGCGGTATATGCAGGTGGGTGAGATCTATGTGGGGGAGATACTGAGCGCAAACGAGATATCTCTGCTGATGGATAACACTGATGGCGTAGGCGGTCCGCTTTCTCTTTACAGTTCTATGGAATATGATCTTTCCATCATCTGGCGCAGCAAGCATGCGCTGGAGCAGGAACTGGGCGGAGTCAGCAATGAGGTGCGTAAACTGCTCTATCAGATGGAGCGCCCGCTTTACAGGATAAGCGCAAACACCAGAAATCTGTACGAATATTTCAGCATGATATGCAATGCGCCGCAAAGAACTGCGGTGGATATCGTGCGTTTATGCGAGAAGGTAGTGGGTCGCTGCAATGAGTGCCTGCTGCCTGTCGGCAGGCACATAGAATGCCATCTGCCAAGGGATAACAAGATCTATATCCGTTCGGATATACGCCATATAACTGCGGCGCTGGTAAATGCGATACAGAATGCGCTGCTGTATTCGCCTAAGGACTGTGTTCCTACGGTGGAAATGTACTGCAGAGGCAGAATGGTGAGCGTAAGGGTAGAGAATTCAAATGCTGCGTTCGGCATGGAGCAGGAGCCTGATATCAGACTGGTGCGCAGCGGTTACGGTATTCCGATTATCAGGCGATTTATCTCCCATGTGAAAGGCGAGCTGGAGCTGAGTCTTGAGGATGCAGTGGCTACGGTAACGCTCAATATGCCGATACTGACCGAGGAGGAGATCTCGGAATACGCTCTGGAGGCGGCTTATATCGGTGCGGAATATGACGCAGGCGTTCCCGATTACATCTCACTGCAGATGATACAGGTGACGGAGTTTTCCTCTGACTCTCTGTAAAAGACAGAAAACGTTCAGTGCGCTGTCACAGAATATTCATAATTATATATTATATTTATATCAACAGATCAAGATCAGCGGCGTTCTCGGAGCATTTTTCGGAACGCTGTTTTTACAGGAGTGATGAAACATGTATAAGATCCTTGTGGTAGACGATGAAGAGCATATCCGTGAGGTCATCAAGGAATATGCGGAGTTCGAGGGTCACGAGGTAAGCGGGGCCTGTGACGGAATGCAGGCTGTGGATATGGTCAGGAGCAACGATTATGACATCATTATTATGGATGTGATGATGCCGAAGCTTGATGGCTATTCCGCCTGCAAGGAGATACGCAAGATAAAGAATACTCCCGTTATGATGCTTTCTGCCCGTGGCGAGGAATATGACAAGCTGTTCGGCTTTGAACTCGGTGTGGATGATTATGTTGTGAAGCCATTTTCCCCGAAAGAGGTCATGGCACGTATCAACGCCATCGTCAAGAGAAACAGTGCTGCTGCCCCCGAATCGGCGGCAGAAACGCTGAAGTTTGAGGGTCTGGAGATAAACTTCACCTCCCGTGACGTATACATCGACGGCGCAAAGGCAAATCTTACTCCCAAGGAGTACGATCTGCTGTTTTTCCTGGTTCGCAACAAGAACATTGCGCTCACACGAAACCGTCTTCTTGAAGAGGTGTGGGGATATGATTTCTTCGGTGATGACCGCACGATAGATACGCATATCAAGATGCTCAGAAACAATCTCGGCCCGTACCGCAAGTTCATCGTAACACTGCGTGGAATGGGCTACAAGTTCGAGGTCTGATATGGGCTTCTTCCGAAGTATCAAATTTCAGGTCTGGCTGAAATTCGAGCTGGTCGCTGCTGCCATGCTGGCGCTTATATATACCTTTCTTGTGCTGCTTTTTCCTATGTTTTATCAGTGGATGAAGGTTTATGAGGTCAGTGATTCGCTTACTGCAATACAGTCAGGCTGGAACAAAAGTAATGTGCAGGAAGTAATCGAGGATGTGGCGTTGGATAATAAGCTGTATGTTGAGATCCATCTGGCTGACACCTGGCTTCCTCCGTTCCGCTTCAATAAGATGGGCGGTGGACTTTCCATTGCCAATATCTCAAAAGCGGGTTTTATTCAGGAGATCGATGCTTCCGATACGGGCATTATATACCGTGAGTTCGTGGATGAGCAGGAGAATAACACCGTAATGATGGTAGGCTCCTATCTCGGAGCAATGGAGGATCCACAGGCGTATGTGTTTATATGCTCGTATATCCAGCCGCTCGGCTCCACTATGACGATACTGCACAGGCAGTTCCTGTTTGCTGCAATAGCTGTAGGAACGATAACAACACTGATATCGGTGCTGTTTGCCGTGAGAGTATCAGCACCCATCATCCGCATGAATAACGCAGCAAAGGAGCTGGCACAGGGCAGGTACAGCAACCCTGTCACTGAATATGACTATGCTGAGATAAAGCAGCTTTCGGAAACGCTCACATCAGCGTCAAAGGAGATAGCAAAATCCGATGATCTGCGCCGTGAGCTTACTGCGAATATCTCCCACGATCTGCGTACGCCGCTCACCATGATAAAGGCTTATGCAGAGATGATAAGAGATCTTTCGGGCGATAATCCCGAGAAGCGTGAGCGCCACCTGAAGATAATCATCGATGAGACCGACCGCCTTACATCGCTTGTAAATGATATTCTGGATCTTTCAAAGCTTGAAGCGGGCGTTGCGGAGATAGAGCGGCAGCAGTTCAATTTCGGCGAGCGCCTGAACGGCGTTGTGCAGCGGTTTGATATCCTGCGTGAGGATGGTATCGTAATTGAACTCCATGCAGGCGCAAGCATCCTGATCGATGCCGACCCCGTAAAGCTTGAGCAGGTGGTGTATAATCTCATCAACAACGCTGTGACATACGTCGGCGAGGACAATACGGTTATAGTACGTCTGTACCGCACTCCCAAGCGCACGGTGCGCTTTGAGGTTACTGACCACGGCGACGGTATACCGCCCGAAAATCTGCCCCTTATCTGGGATAGATACTACAAAGCAAGCGAGCGCGGCAAGACTCACAAGCGTGCCAAGATGGGCAGCGGAATCGGTCTTTCTATCGTAAAGAACATCCTGCAGGCGCACGGCTTCGAGTATGGAGTAGACAGCGAGGTCGGAAAGGGAAGTACTTTCTGGTTTGAAGCTCCCGATCCGCAGGCGCAGCCCGAGCCCCAGCCCCAGAAGCAGGGATTATGGAGCGTGCGCATCAATAACGATAAGAAATAAAAAATGCCATCCGAAAAGGATGGCATTTTTGTGTCTGCATGGCTTAGAAATTCATTCCGTTCCAACCCCAGTAGGAGGTGGGGGAATACTTCACATAGATCTTGTCGCCAGGTACACCGAGAATATCGCTGTACTGCTTGCAGATCTCGACTGTAAGCTCTTTGTATGCGGCGTTGCCTGCATCGCCGAGAAGGCTTACTTCAACATAAGCGATCTTTTCGGATTTCTGTCCCTGAAAATACAGGGAACAATTCTGCTCGAAACCCAGCATCAGCCACTGTTCGCTCTTTCCGAGAATGGTGATAGCTTTGCCGAGGGCGGTCTTGAGAGCCTCCTCCTGCTGAGGGGTGATCTCTGCGGTGTACTTTGTGTTGATGAATGGCATGGTGTTTATCCTCCTTGATATGATGTGATGAATCTTTCAGCGTTTTCCATGAACTCAGCAAAGGCTTCGTCATAAGTTGCTTCGCTGCGTATGTAGTCACGCATACTTCCTCTGAAATACTGACTGATTACGATACCTGAGCGTGTCTGTGAAGGCTCCTCGATAAGCTTTGCGCACTCGCTGAACAGCGCAAGCGCATTCTGTCCGCCGAGGAACTCCTCGCCCTCGGAAACAGCGGCAAGCTCATCCATTGCTGTCATGTGGTTTGCAAAGGTCTTCTGCTCTCCCTGAGAGAGAGCCAGTGATGTTTCCTTGCTGAAGAGGGCACGCAGGAACTCTGCCACAAGCTCAGGATCATCGGTGCCCTTTGCAGCGCATATATACGAGCCGCCCCAGTAGGTGTAAGAGGGAGGCGCGCATACTGCGTAATTGCCGATGCCTGCGTCACCTGTAGTGTTGAGGTAATTATCGCCTGCATTGCCTGGCAGCGTCCAGAATACCGCCCATGTGGGCAGGAAATATCCGAAAACATCGCCACTCATAGTCATGCCGCTTGCCCATTCATCACTCCACATGGAGGTGTCTGTGATGTAACTGTTGTCGGCGTACAGCTTTGCCCGCTCTGCCCAGAGTATCATATCGTCGTCCAGCAGCACTTCGCCGTCTGTTATCACAGCAGGGGAGATATCGCTCTTGTACGCATAGTAGAGGTCGTCAGCTGTTGATAGTATATGATATCCGCTTTCCTTCATACGCTCGGCAGTGGCGGTGAATGCATCCATATCAGCGACGTGCTGAGCCACCGTTTCAGGGTCATCCGTGCCTAGCACTTCCTTTGCAATATCACGTCTGTATGTGAACACAACGGGAGTTGCTTCCCATGCAAGAGCCATCAGCTCACCGTCATAAGAGCCTGCATTCAGTGTATACGGATACATCTCTACGGTATCAGCGGAGGTAATGCCGACATCTCCGAGCGCCAGCGTATAGCCTTTTTCCATATAGAGCGGCAGTTGGTCCTCGTCAGCTATGATAAGGTCTATCTTATCATAAGCAGACGCTTCGTCCTGCATTTCTATCTTGTGTTTAACCACGCTGTTGAAATCCCAGTCTGCATTTGGTGGGCAGAACGTCCAGACGATCTTCATATCGCCTATCTTGCCTGTGTATTCATCAATATAGACATAATCATGGCAGCAGGCTTCAAAAAGATTCTGAAGCTGATCGTAGTTGGAGAGGATGCGCAGAACGTGTTCTTCCTCTGCTGCTTCCGTCGTTTCAGAAGCTTCTGCGGTATCGGGTGCGGCAGAGGTTATTTCCTGTGCAGGCTGCTGTGAACTGCTGTCCGATACATCGTTACATCCGACAGAAAGCAGCATAGCCGCTGCAGATAATAGTGCGAGTGAGCGTCTAAGCATGATGTAACTCCTCCTTTATGTCTTACCTTCATTATATCAATAACACAGGAAAAAGTCAACAAAAAGCTGCCCCTGAGATGTGTATCAGGAGCAGCTTTAGCTATTGTGTTTATGCGGATGCGTTTTTCTTTTCCTTCAGCCGCTGATTGAATGACTTTGTCTCTGCCGCCACAACGCCTGAGAGCGCAAGCAGGGCGATGATATTGGGGATGGCCATAAGACCGTTAAAGATGTTTGCAATGGTCCACACTGCGGAAACGGTCATGTACGGACCGATAGCCACTGCAAGGATATATGCCCATCTGAATATCTTGGTAACTACAGCCTTGCTTCCTGCGAGATATGCAAGGCAGCGCTCGGAGTAGTAGTTCCAGCCGAGTATGGTAGTGAATGCGAAGAATATCAGGCATATCATCAGGATAAATGCGGGTATCTGAGTGGGGAGGAAGGAAAGGCATTCCTGAAATGAATATGTAGTAACCGCAACACCTTCGAGACCAAGCTCAGGCTTCCAACCACCGCCGATAACAACAGCAAGACCTGTCATGGTGCAGATCACTATGGTGTCGATAAAGGTTCCTGTCATAGTTACAAGACCCTGACGGACAGCGTCATTTGTCTTAGCTGCGGCAGAAGCGATAGGCGCAGAGCCGAGGCCGGCTTCATTTGAGAAGATACCACGGGAGATACCACTCTGCATTGCAATAAGTATACCGATAGCGCCACCTGCTGCTTCATCAATGCCGAAGTCAAATGCGTCGGTTACGATCTCTGCGAGAGCGGAGGGGATAGCCTGCACATTGCAGATAAGTATTACCAGAACAGCCAGCATATATATAATAGCCATAAATGGCACAATTATTTGGGCAATGGAGGATATTCTTTTGATTCCGCCGATGATAACGAGCGCTGCGCAGATCGTAACGACAGCGCCTGCAATAATGGTAACGAGAGAATATGTGTTGCCAAAGAGATTCACGCTGACCGGGTTATCGAACATGGGATTGAAGAAGTTGTTTGCAGCGGATGTGATACCGTTTATCTGTGTGAATGTACCGATTCCGAACAGACCCACGCACACGCCCAAAGATGCGAATACCTTAGCCATCCACTTCCAGCGCTTGCCCATACCGTTTTCGATATAGTAGAACGGGCCGCCGAGTTTGTTTCCGTTGGGGTCGGTAATGCGGTACTTTATTGCAAGAAGTCCCTCGGCATATTTTGTTGCCATGCCGAAGAATGCAGCTACCTCCATCCAGAAAAGCGCACCGGGACCGCCGATGGTTATTGCAGTCGCAACGCCGACGATATTTCCCGTGCCGATGGTTGCGGAAAGAGCTGTACAAAGTGCGCCGAAGCTTGTAACGTCGCCGTCGCCGCCCTTCTCGTTCTTAACCATATATTTCAGAGCCTTGCCGAGATGGCGCACCTGCAGTCCTCTTGTGCGGACTGTGAGCCAGATGCCGCAGGCAAGTATCAGCACGATGAGCGGAATGCCCCATACGGCATCGTCTATCTTTTTAAGCACATCGTTGAAGGTTACCGCTTCCGCAGCGGCAAGTAATAGTGTCATATAGTTTCTCCTGTCTTTGTTTATGTAGTATATTTATTTAGGCAAATAGTAAGTCAGTGCACAGTAGTAGCATTCTTCATCGTCGAACATATTCAGCATTAGAATCAGTTCCTGCGCTTCACCCTTTACGATTTTGTCAAGAAGATAAGAGTGTATACCGTTTTCATAACCATCCGCTTCCATTGCGGCAACACCTTGCTCTGCAGTGATTATTCTGTCGTCAAGCTGATATATACCTACTATACTGTCATTGTTGCCGAATAACTGGTTATAGTCGAATACATTTTCAAAATACAAACCCTCATAAGCGGCTTTGTATTCTGAAAAATCAGCATTGGACGGAAGGTGATCGTATACTGTTACATGCTCGGACGGAAGTCCCTGATAGTCATATATCATATATGAGCGTCCCATATACCCGTCTCTATCAATATTTTCGCAATGATATAAAAGAATAGTTTCGGGATCGTCGTTAATTGGATTGAATGTCCATTCAGCCATTATATCAAACTTATCTCCCAAAGCAGCTTCCAACGCAGCATCTCCCTCAGTGATATCCACCGTGATGCCATCAACGGTGATATGCTGCAAGCCTTGGCTGGTGAATTCCTTCTCCGAACAACACGAAACTGCCGCCGACAGCAACAGCACCGTCATCGCTGATATTATTCGTCTCATATATACTCCTCACGCCGCCTCAAAGCACTGGAACGAGCAGATATAGCACTCATCATCTTCAAACCAGCATTGAAGCAGTATGAATCGCTGAGCGTCACCGCCGAGGATATCCCGCATATAAACATAAGTGGGCGCGCCGCCTGTGGTTATGTCGTATTTTTCCATATCCGCTTCTATCTGTTCGGCGCTTATAAGCTTGCCGTCTATCTCAAGTACTTCTGCGCACATGACATCACCATTGCCGTAGATGCGGATGTTACCGCCGAATGCTTCTGCATATCCTTCAAGGCTCATGTCGGCAGGCGAGCCGTCAAACAGCGTTATGCTGCCGATATCTTCAGCATAATATGCGCTGAACTCTACTCCGCTGAGATCCATCTTTGCTGCACAGCTTAATTGCAGATCGTTCTCATTCTCGTCGGAGGGGAGAGTACCATCATCGTTGTACACTGCAAAGTGGTTGCCGAGAGCCGATTCAAGTGCGTGATCACCGTCGTAGATATCCACTGTGATACCGCCCAGCGTGACAGCGGACAGACCCGGCTGAAACTGCTGCATCACCCATATAGCTCCAAACGCCAGTACAAGGAAAACAGCCGCTGCTACGATACCTTTTATGTAGTGCGCCGCTTCTCTCATGTGAGTCTCCAGTCGATGGGAGTCATTCCACGGGATGCGAGGAATTCGTTGCACTTTGAGAAATGCCTGCAGCCGAAAAATCCGTTATACGCCGAAAGCGGACTGGGATGAGCGCACTGAAGCACGAGGTGATTCTTGTTTGTTATCAGCTTTGCCTTTGCACGGGCGTTACCGCCCCACAGCAGGAAAACTATCGGTGCTTCACGCTGATTCAGCAGTTCTATAACACGGTCGGTTAGTATCTCCCAACCCTGATTGCGGTGGCTGTTCGCCTGCCCCTCACGCACGGTAAGGGCGGTGTTCAGAAGCAGCACACCGCTTTTCGCCCACTCGGTAAGCTCGCCGTGGTTTGGCGGAGTTATGCCGAGATCCGCATTCAGCTCCTTGAAGATATTCTGCAGTGAGGGCGGTGGCTGAACTCCTTTTTTAACGGAAAAACAAAGACCATGCGCCTGACCCATGCCGTGATAGGGATCCTGTCCGAGTATCACAGCACGCACATCGCTGTATGAGGTATAACGCAGTGCGTTGAAGATATCGTTCATGGGTGGGAATACGTTGCGTGTTGAGTATTCGGCTTTAAGAAACTCACGCAGGCGCAGATAATATTCTTTTCTGAACTCCTCGGCGAGAAGTCCGTCCCATTCGTTTCCTATATTCACCATGGCTTATTTCTTCTTTTTCTTGTAGTGCGGATTTTTGGAACGCTTGGGCTTCACTGAAAATCCGAAGCTGCCTATCTTCTTGCCGAGGGCAAAATATGTGCCGTGGGCGTAGGTCATCAGACCTGCCTTTTCTATCATCAGTCTGCCCTTAGCGTCGATGAGGGTCTCGTCTATGTTGACGGAGACTATCTCTGCGAGGAACATATCATGGCTGCCCTGCGGGATGATGTCTGTCACCTTGCATTCCAGCGAGATGGGGCACTGGGCGATCTGCGGTGCCTTTACGATGTTCGAGGGCGTGGGGATGAGCTTCATCTTTGCCAGCTTATCCTCGTTTTTGGTGGATTTTATTCCGCAGTAGTCCACCTGTCTTACAAAGGTGGAGGGCATCATGTTGATGACGAATTCGCCGCTCTCCTTGATGATATCATAGGAGTATCTGCTGGGGCGCACCGAGATATATGTCTTTGGCGGATCGGAGCAGACGATGCCTGTCCATGCGATGGTGAGGGCAGCAGGCTTCTCAACAGTGCCGCAGGACACTAGCACTGCAGGCACGGGAGCCAGAAGCGTTCCACCTTTCCATTGTACCTTTTCCATGTTATCTATCCTTTCTGAATTTATTATACACATCTTTTATTATATCACATATATTGTCAGAATGCAATAAACAATGACAAAAATTTATCAAAAAATTTCAAAAAAATAAAAGCAGCGACATTTCTGCCGCTGCTATATCTCAGATGAATGGCAGCAGCTTTTCCAGCATACTGCGTATATCTTTGGTGTTGTCTGAAGGGGGAGTGATGTGCAGTTTTTCGTTGAATACCGCTGCAAGGGCGTCATTCCTGTGTTCGGGTGACGGGTATTCATAGCCGTCACTGCTGTAGAAGCCGAACCAGCTCTCGTGATAGGCATGGTAGTTAAATCCTATGCCAAGCTCGGTGCAGATATCGATCATGTCGCCGACCCAAGTAACTGCGCTGCTGCCATCCCTGAATCCGTCGTTGCAGCAGCCGAATTCACCGAGATATATCGGAACATCATGCTTTTCTGAGAACTCGACATATTCCGTCAGCCGTTCCTTCAGATAAGCCTTATCGATAGTTACAAATTCAGTCGCCTTAGCAAAGTCTATTCTGGGAGAATAGTATCCTATTTCGCCTGAGGTGCGGACGTACCCCGATACCACATACTGCTTGCCCTCCTCCAGTATGAAACGGTCTGCGCTTGCGGTGAAGTCCATATCCGTGCCGTACAGCACATAGCATCCGCCTGTTCTGCCGTCAGCGTCGTATCTGCCTGTGCCTGAGCCGTCAGCAGTCCAGTTATAGAAGCAGTTGGCTTCGTTCTCGTTATCAAAGTTGTATTCCAGTATCACACGCTTTCCGCTGTCGGATATCTCGGTGACCTTGATATCATCGAAATACACCTTTCCGCTGCCCATCCTTCCTGCATTCAGCGCGAGGATTCCGACATTGTATTCATCTGTAAGCGCTACGGGAGCGCTCTCGAAATAGCTCCAGCCGCCTTTTCTTTCCGAGATCTTTTCGGCTCTCTGCATTCCTACCCATGTGCTTTCGTATTTTGAGGAGTTAAGATCGGTCATGGGATATTTCGGGGGATTGGGCTTGTTGAATGTAATTGAATGTGTGAGCTGGAACGGTTCATAGAAATGGAACTCGTATATCACGTTGTCATCGTCGATAAGAGGGAAGGAGTTCTCGGTGGTGAGATATCCCCATTCCGTGCCGCCGATGTTTATCATGCGCTCGGCGAATATCGCCTGATGCGGGGAAGCACTTCGTACCTGTTCCGCAAGCTGCTGCATGGAGCGCCTGAAGTGATTGACGGTGTTTTCTGCATTGCCGAACATAGGAGGATAAGGTTCGTTCACCAGACCATAGCCCCAGATGGTCGGCTCTTCGGCGCAGTGTTCTGCGATGGCATGCCACAGCGCACCAAGGCGGTTAAGGTTTTCGGGTTCGGCCCAAAGCTCAAAACCTTTTCCCTGCGATTGATAACCGCCCTGCGGATAGTGCATGTTGAGGATGATGCCCATGTCGTATTTTTTCGCCCATGTGATATTTGTATCGATCCAGTCAAAGCCGCTCTGCAGATATTCATAAGGTGTGCTGTCATCCTCGAATAGCCTGTAGTTGAGATACAGCCGCACGCAGTTGAAGCCAAGCTCGGAAAGCTCTCGGTATGTATCCTCGGTGTGGTGGAATTTCGGAGGCTCAGAGGTGCTGTCCCACACGTTGCAGCCTAGTGCCATTCCCTTGATGCGAAGCGGCTTTCCGTCCGTGCCGATGACCTGAGTGCCGTCAGCGTGTACGAATCCGCTGTCCGTGTGTGCATGAACCAAAGGCGTAGCCGTAAAGAATAATGTGCCTGCCATAAATACCAGTATCAAACGCTTTATCAGTTTCATAGAAACCTCCATAAACAAATACCGCCGCACTGAGTGATCACCCTGTGCGGCGGTAAGGATTTGTTAAGCGGTATTACTCAGCGTCAGCTTCCTCAGCTTCTTCAGCGGGAGCTGCCTCTTCCATGAGAGCCTTCATAGAGAGGGAAACTCTGCTCTTGTCAGTGTCGATGTCGATGATCTTAACATCAACTTCCTGGCCAACAGCGAGAACGCTTGCAATGTTTGTAACTCTCTCAGTAGAGATCTGGGAGATGTGGATCAGACCGTCAACACCGGGGATGATCTGAGCGAATGCACCGAACTCAGTGATGCTAACGATAGTAGCCTTGATGATATCATCAACTGCGTAGTCAGCAACGAACTTGGTCCAGGGATTCTCATCGGGATCCTTAGCAGAGAGGGAAACTCTCTTCTTCTCGGGATCGTAGGACTTAACGATAACAGTGATCTTGTCGCCGATGCTTACGATATCCTTGGGGTGACCAACTCTGTTCCATGTCAGCTCGGATGTGCGAACCAGACCGTCTCCAGCGCCAATGTCAACGAATACACCGTAATCCTCGATGGAGCGAACCTCGCCCTCGAACTTCTGACCAACCTCGATGGACTCCCAGAACTTAGCCTTCTCAGCGTCACGAACTTCCTTGTTAGCCTGTCTGATGGAGCCAACAACTCTGCCACGGTGCTCGTTGATCTCGATAACCTTGAACTGAACAGTCTTCTTTACGAGATCCTCCAGCTTACCGCTGCGGGGAACACCTGTCTGAGAAGCAGGGATGAATACTCTTGTGCCGTTTGTGATAACGATAACGCCACCTTTAACAGCTGCTGTAACAACGCCCTCGAGGGTCTCGTTAGCTTCCTTGGAAGCTGCGATCTTCTCCATGCCGAGAGCTGCGTCTACACGCTTCTTGGAGAGGAAGATAACGCCGTCGGAGTCGTTGACCTTTGTTACGATAGCGTCGATCTCATCGCCGATCTTAACGATATCGCCAACTGTAGCGTTGGGATCGTTTGTCAGCTCATCGAGGGGTATGTAACCCGTCTGCTTGATGCCGAGGTCAACAACTGCTTCGTTCTTGTTGATGCCTACAACTGTAGCTTTTACTCTGTTGTTGGTATATACTCTTTTAAAAGACTGGTCGAGCAGAGCAGCGAAGTCCTCCTCATTTTCGATTGTGGTTTTGATTTCTTCGTTCATTTTATCATGAACCTCCTTTATAGTGTAGGCTGGAGTCGAAGCTCCTGCCGTAATTCCGATAATACTATCGGATCGCAGTCCTTTTAAGAGCTGCGGGGAAAGCTGTGATGCATCCTCCACGAACACGGTAGTGCAGTGCCGTGCGCAGATCTCTGCCAGTTTTCCGGTGTTTGAGCTGCTTTTTCCTCCGACAACGATCATCAGCGCAGCTCTTTTTGCCAGCTCCTCAGCGTTTTTCTGCCGCTCGGAGGTAGCATTGCATATCGTGTCATATATTTTTACATGGCTATAGTTTTCTCGGATATCCTGCGAATATTCAAGAAACCTGCCACGGTCGAAGGTCGTCTGGATGACGAGGGCCACATCCTCATCTCTTGACAGCGCCCCGTTTTCGTACAGTGTGTGTATCTCAGAGATATCAGCACATACGAAGGCTTTGCAGTGCGCATGACCTTTGATGCCGATGACTTCGGGGTGCTTTTCATCGCCGAGGATGATGACCGCCGAGCCTTCGGGCTGCTCCGAAACAATCTTGTGTATCTTTTTAACGAAGGGACAGGTGGCGTCGATGCATACGGAGCAGAGCGCATCGGCTGCTTTTTCTGTTTCT
>JAZSEG010000092.1:0-2836 GCA_045531575.1 Oscillospiraceae bacterium
GATTCAAATAAAGCCATTACTTTCTACCTCCTATTACTCTTTTCTGGGGTCGATGATCTTAACAGCATCAGCAACACGGCCATACTGACCCTTTGCCTTGTCAAATGCTGTGTTAGCATCATCGCCGGCCTTGATGAAGTCCATCATCTTGCCGAAGTTTACGAACTGGTAGCCGATGATCTCGTTATCCTCGTTAAGAGCGATACCTGTTACATAGCCGTCAGTCATTTCGAGGTAGCGGGGACCCTTTGCAAGAGTACCGTACATTGTACCGATCTGGGAACGCAGACCCTTACCGAGATCCTCTAGACCTGCACCGATAACGAGACCGTCCTCGGAGAAAGCGGACTGGCTTCTGCCGTATACGATCTGGAGGAACAGCTCTCTCATAGCTGTATTGATAGCGTCACATACGAGGTCAGTGTTCAGAGCCTCGAGAATGGTTCTGCCGGGGAGGATCTCAGACGCCATAGCAGCGGAGTGAGTCATACCGGAACATCCGATTGTCTCAACCAGAGCCTCCTGAATGATACCGCCCTTTACGTTAAGGGACAGCTTGCAGGTACCCTGCTGGGGAGCACACCAGCCGATGCCGTGTGTGAAACCGTTGATGTCAGCTATTTCCTTAGCCTTCACCCACTTAGCTTCCTCGGGGATGGGAGCTGCGCCGTGAGCAACGCCCTGTGCTACGGGGCACATGTTTTCAACTTCATGAGAATAAGTCATTTGAGTTTGAACTCCTTTCGATATTTTGCATGGAGCATAAGACTCCAAACATACATCTATATTATACAGCAAATCCTGCTGATTTGCAATAGGGTAATCAAATTTTTTACCTGTTGCTCAACGTTTCGTTATTTTTTTATCATTCCCTTGTCGCTTTTTGATGAAATTTCGCTTTACAAGATGGGTAAACGTTTTCTGAATGCTAATTT
This sequence comes from Oscillospiraceae bacterium, assembly GCA_045531575.1. Classification (GTDB taxonomy): domain Bacteria; phylum Bacillota; class Clostridia; order Oscillospirales; family Ruminococcaceae; genus CAG-115. The sequence continues at coordinate 936 of JAZSEG010000092.1, forward strand.
TGTAGGTTATACCAATTTAGCAGGGTCAATTTATTGCACAAAAACTATTTACAATTGTGGATAAAATATGTTATACTTAGTATATAGTTGTTTTAGGTTATAAACTACCTCATTACGACGGTATGACATATTCTTAATTAAATTTTTATCAGGAAAGGAATATCACAATATGGCAAAGAACATTCTGATCACGGGCGGCGCTGCCAGTGGTAAGTCCAGATGGGCGGTTACTAATTTCTCCGCCTGCGACTACGTTCTCTACCTGCGTGCAGGTGATGAGGTCGATGCTGATACGCTCAACCGTATCAAGTTCGGCAACGAAAAGAACGGCGTTGAATGGGATATCGTTACCGGCGCTAAGAAGGATCCTGTAAATTACATAACCGATCACAAGTTTGTAATTTTCGACAGCCTCAGCACCTACACCTCCAATGTCATCAGCGAGCTTTGTCCCGATATCGAAAAGATGGATGACGAGCTGCAAAAGATCATCGAGAAGCGTGTTATCTCCGATATTGCAGCTATGCAGGAGCATATTCACGAAATTCAGGGCAGCATGATAATCATCACACTGGAGACAGGCTTCTCTGTTACTCCTGAGAATCGCTCTCAGGCTATCTTCAGAGAGATCCTCGGCAACGTAAATCAGCGTATCGCTAATACCAGCGACGATGTTTACTTCTCAGCCAGCGGCATCCAGTTCAAGATCAAGTGATACATACATTTCTGAAAGGACGGACTTTAGTATATGACTTTTGAAGAATTTATTATGCAGGCAAGGGAGATGAAAGCTTCCGATATCCACCTTACTGTAGGCGCTCCCACTGTTGTACGAGTAAACGGCGAGCTTCGCAAGTATACCGAGCTCAGCGATCAGGTTATCAACCGCACTATCCTCTCTATCCTCAATGCCGAGCAGGAGAAGCTGCTGACTGAGGGCAACGATATCGACTTCAGCTTTGAGCTGAAGAATGGCGCAAGACAGCGTGTAAACGTGTTCCGTCAGGGCGGTAAGCTTGCAGCCTGCATCCGTCTGCTGAATGCAGAGATCCCCAGCCTTGAGGAACTGAAGATGCCCTCCGTGCTGCTGGAATTCGCTAAGAAGCGCCGTGGTCTCGTTCTGGTAACCGGTCCTACAGGCGCAGGTAAGTCCACGACACTTGCTGCAATGGTTGAGTACATTAACAGGACCCGTGCCTGCCACATCATCACTATTGAAGATCCTATCGAGTACCGCTATTCTCAGAACAAGGCTACCATCCATCAGCGTGAGATCGGCCGTGACGTGCCTTCCTTCAGCTCTGCACTGAGAAGTGCGCTGCGTGAGGACCCTGATGTTATCCTGATCGGTGAGATGCGTGACTACGACACTATCTCTCTTGCTATGACAGCAGCAGAGACAGGACATCTGGTATTCGGTACACTGCATACATCCAGTGCTGCGCAGACCATCGACCGTATCATCGACGCCTGCCCCACATATGCTCAGGAGCAGACACGTTCTCAGCTTGCAAACATGATCCAGGGTATCGTTGCTCAGTCTCTCGTTCCCACTAACGATGGCAAGAGCAGAGTTGCGGCAGTTGAGGTAATGGTTGGTACTGATGCCGTAAAGAACCTCATCCGTACAAACAAGATCCCTCAGATGGAGACCATCATGCAGTCCGCTACCAGCCTCGGCATGGTTACTCTGAACGACAGCCTTGCAAAGCTGTATCAGAGCGGCACTATCTCCTACCAGACCGCTATGGAGTACTGCACAGACGCTACTGAGATGGAAAAGAAGCTCATGTCCACCCGCAGATGATCTATATCAGCAATAATGAAAGGCGCTTCATACGAAGCGGCTTTTTGTGTGGCAAATCGGGATTTGAAACGCACAGCGGGTCAAAATAAATAAG
>JAZSEG010000171.1:0-6131 GCA_045531575.1 Oscillospiraceae bacterium
ATGTATACGGACACGATTATTAAATTTAATAAGATGATGTACCGTTTCTTTTCAAAAGATTATACACTGTCGCACGAGTAACACCCAATCTTCGTGAAGCCTCCGATACGGACATTGTTTTGCCCTCAATGCCTATAAGGACTTCTTTCAATAAATCATCGTCGTATTTGTTTGGCTGTCTGCCTTTATAAACTCCCTTTGCCTTGGCAAGGGCGATACCCTCACGCTGTCTTTCAAGGATATTCTGCCTTTCAAATTCATTTATCGCACCTATAATCGTTAATATCAACCTACCATTATTGGTATTTGTATCAAGATTTTCTTTCAGTGATACCAGTTTCACACCCTTGCGGTCAAGTTCCTCAATGGTGTGGAGCAGGTCGCTAACGCTCCTTGTCAATCGGGAGAAATCCAGTATGTACACTGTATCACCCTCTCGGACGTAATTCATCATACTCTGGAACTCGGCTCTGTTGGTGTCCTTGCCACTGGTTTTCTCGATAAACCATTTCTCGATACCATAGACTTTCAGTGCCTCCACCTGTCGAGCCTCGTTCTGCTCAACTGTACTTACCCTTACATAAGCTACTTTCATAATAGACCTCCTACATCTGTTGATTTTGACTACACCCTAATTGAACAACTTTGTTTCTGTTCAATTAAAGTCCTTTTTTTACATTTTATACATCTGTTTTTGATATATAAAATATAACTACCCCTTTATCATTTTTAGGCAGTTTTTATGGACATAAAAAAAGCTATGGATTTCTCCATAGTTATATGTTACTATATTATTCTATAGATATTGTCATGGTTTGACATATTTCGCTTGTTATGATATAATTTTAAAAAAACTAAGGAGGAATTATGTTTATTAGAGTTTTTTATCACCCCGATGACAGGGAATATGTCGGTAGCAATTTTATGAAGTATTTTTCACAAAGCACAGCTATTAAGGCGTATGATTATACTCAACTCAGTAAAGCATTTGTAAATAGGTTGTTATATAGTAAAGGCTCCAATTTTAACAGAAACATTATCTTTATTATATCTGGAAAAACTGCTAAAGATGATAATTATAATAGTTTTATTGGCAAATTTCAAGATTGTAGTAATGAACAACTTTTAGAATATGCCGTTTTAGCTTTTAATAATTGCACTATAGACAAAAACCTTAATAGGAAAAATGTGTTTTTCTTATCAAGTGAAATAGTAAACCATCCAGAATCCTATAAATACAATAGCAGTATGATTATCCAAGAAATTAAAGAGATTTTTTCAAAAACATCTGAAGATAATTCTTGCCTTGAAAAAACCAAACATAAAAGAGTTAAATTAATATGGATTGGTTATTTAATTATGGTAATAGGTACGTTGATTTACTTCTTATCATTTGTTGCTCGAGATGCGATGGTATTTACAGAGGTTATTCGCTCAATAATCCACATATCTGGTTTTGCAGTGATGTGTACTGGCGGAATGCTATGTTTTCTTGGTATGTTATTTCGTTATATAGGTACAAAAGAAGATGTAAAAAAAGAGTTAGATTTGTATTCCGATAAATTAAAAAGCACCTCCTCTAATTACGATAATATTAATGTAAAGGATATTGACGACCCCGAAGATAGTAAAATGGATGCCTTGGCACTCATGCAAATTAATTTAGAGAACATAAAAGAATACTATGTTTGGAGTCAAAGACAGGCAAAACTTGCATTTGGTTTAGCAGTAGGTATGTCAATAGGTGGTTTTATTCTGTTAGTAACTTCTGTTATTAGTATGTTGATTAATAACACTGGATTGGAAGTAGCTATCATTTCGGCAGTAGGTGGTGCTGTTGTTGAGTTGATAGCAGGTACGGCTCTATTTGTCTATAAAGGTTCTTTGAATCAACTAAACCATTATCATCAAACACTACATGAAGACGAGCGATTTTTATCAAGTGTAAACCTGATAAATAAATTTAGTTCTGAAGAAAAAGCTGACAGTATGCTTGAGGAAATTATACGAAGCGAAATCCAAATGAATTTAACTAGTGTCGGATACATTGATAACGATAAGAAAGGCGAGTAATAAAACTACTTTTCGTTTTTTAAATCCGTATAGGACACAATACCCCACGCAATTAAGCTTTTTTATGGACATAAAAAAGCTATGGATTTCTCCATAGCCAAACAGTATTCGATTTCCCGAAATTGAATATTTGCATACAAGGTGGTTTCCTAACGTTTTTCCTAACATTATTCCTAACAACTTTAACGGACGATAATCTTAAATAATGCCTATGTTCAAAAATCAGTATTAAGATAATACACGAAAATGCTTTGTAATGTCGAATAATGTTTGCAGAGAACAGCTCATAACCCGAAGGTCGTAGGTTCAAATCCTGCTCCCGCAACCAATCAAACCGCTTGGCTATAGGTCAGGCGGTTTTTGCTATATTATTTAAAGGTTACGGAGAGTTATGAGAAAATTCTGGGGCTTTTACAAAAATGATGCGTTCAGCGTAGGCTGCAACGGCGGAACGGTTTTTGTTTATGACAATAACGGCAGGGAGCTTTACAGATTCAAGGATATTCCTTATGCTTATAAAGCCGCATTCATGCCTGGCAGGAATATCATAGCTGTAAAGTCTACTATGGGGTATATCTGCTTTTATGATCTCGATAACGGCGAACTCATAAAAAAGCATACAGTGACAACGATGGGCGCTCAGGATGAGGGCTTTACGTTTTCTGCCGATGGCAGGTATTTCTATAATATTGAAAAGCCCCGCACCAGCACTGCAACACAGCTGGGCGTATACGATACATCTGACTTTTCTGAATCAGCAGTGCTGTTCGACGATGATGATACCATCGTGTTATCCTATCTTGAAGTTGATAACGACAGCGGTTCGTGCTATGTGTCGGGATTTTTCAGGGATCCTGCCACCCGTGTCTTTGACAGAGGCTTTGTTGCGGTTTTCGATGAAGCTGACCGCAAGCTTGTGGATATGCGTTTCCCCGACCGTGCGACATACAACTACCCGACCGCCTACAAGGCATGGGAGCTTTCGGGCTGTACCGAAAAAGCACTCGAATGGAACTATCATTTACGGGGACTCGTAGAGATCACGCCTGTTTCAATAAAGAGCGTTCATTCGGAGTGCTGATGATCTGCTCCTTTTAATTTAATACATTCCACAGCCGTTCAGATACAAATGAACGGCCTTTTGTGTAACCAAATTGCTCTTTACATTTTTTGCTTTATACTGTATAATAAAATAGTATTATTATGTAAAGGAAAAGTTAAGATGAAAGATAGCCACGCTATTTATAATATATTCGGCGTGAAGCCTGTTTCGGTAAGCACCTCGCCGCTTGAAGGGGAGGACGGCATATCAAACCGCTTTTCTTCCGCAGATGCAGGAGTTCTTGCGTACACCGCAGAGCTTGCCGATGGCACGGTAAAGCGCTTCATCGGCAAGAAGAAATCCTTTCGCATCGTGCTGAACGGCATATTGATGCTCTGCGAGGGAGATATCTTGCTGCTTGCGCTGCTTCTGCTGAATCATAAGATACTCGGCTATAACGGCAGCGCTTTGCGGGAATCACGGCTGTACAGCGCAGTTGAAAAGCCGCTGCTGCAGCATCTTCCGAGGGTGTACGGCTCCGCTTCACGGCACATTCACGGTGACTGCTTCATCGCCATGGAGGAATTCCCCCATGCGCAGCCATCCCGTGACGAGCTGTATAAAGTGATAGACGCCATTCTGCCGTTCCATGCTCAGTATTACTGCAAAGAGGACTTCGCACGCACCCACGGCGTGAATATCTATGACAGGGGAGTACACCGCAGGAGCCGCAGCGGACTCAGGCGCATGTTCTCACACCTTGAAAAGGAGAACGAAGCGGTATTCGGCGAGGAAAAGACCTCTGCAATAAACGCATTCATAGACGCTCTTGACAGCGAGTATGCCGCCGTAAGCTTTCACAGAACGCTTACCCATAACGACCTTTCCTACCGCAACATAAGCTGCGGTGACAGCGTCATTATCTACGACTGGGAGCTTGCCTGCTATCAGAATCCCGAGCATGATATCATCGAGCTGCTGATATCCCTGCTGCATCAGCTTACGGCAGAGGAAGTTCGCAGCGCCCTCAGTTATCACAGGCAGCGCCTTGCGGAGCTTACAGGTGTATCGCTGACGGAGGAGCAGCACTCCGCAATACTCCGCTTCTGCACGCTGGAATTCTGCGTGAACAAGCTTTCTATGCTGCGCATAGCCGCTCACAGGATATCGCTGCCGCACATTGAGCAGCTTGCGCTCAACACCTCCGCTATGATGGAAATACTTGATATTATATAAGAAAAGAGATCAATATGGAACAGGAATTACAGATACTTGCGCTTGCCGATCACTCTGAGAAATTCACCGTAAACGGCTGCAGCGCTTATCTTATCATCAACAACAAAATGCAGGATCACCGCTGCCTTTTCGGCTTCACCGAGCTTACCGACAACAGCGACGACGTCCGTGCGCTTTTCTCCGCCATGGAAGAGCGTGCAAGGGAACTGGGGCATAAAGAGCTTGTCGGCCCCGTGAATTACTGCTCCTGGATGAGCTACCGCTGGGCGATAAGCAACTTTGAAACAAAGCTGTTTCCCGACTGCACCAATCCCCCCCATTATGTGGAGCAGGTAAAATCCCTCGGTTACCGTGAGCTTTACACCTACCGCAGCGCCTGCATCGATATCAACAATCCCATGTACCTTGCAGGCGATGGCTTGTATCGGCAGAAGCTTGCAGAGGGTTTCACATTCGAGTTTTACAAGGGCGAGGAGGCTTTCGCACTGGTGGATGATATCTTCCGCATCTCCTGCGAAGCTTTCCGTGGCAGCTATCTCTACTGCGATATACCGAAGGAATATTTCGATAAGCTGTATCTCAGCTGGACAAAGGGTCTGGAGCTTGCGCTTTTTGTCGCATATTATGAGGGAAAGCCTGTCGGCTATGTGATGGGATACGACAGCCCCTACGGCGACTGCTTCGTGTCCAAGACCAGCGCAGTGCTGCCCGAATTCCGCAAGCACAAGATATACACCGCTTTGCTGTATCTGGGATGTAAATATGTTCTGGATAAGGGCTACAAGGATATGATGTATCACTTCCAGTGCGAGCAGAAGGACATATTCAGGCGCTTTGACGGAGATATCGAATCCAACGAGAAGCGCTATGCGGTATTTATCAAGGAGTTGTGATATGAGAAGTTGCATCCGCTGCCTTAACGACGGCACTGTCAGACGAATTGAGTTCGACGAAAACGGCCTGTGCTGCTATTGCAGCAGATATGATGGAATAGCCGCTCAGCTTAACGACAGAGAGCGCCTTGAGCAGCTCTTTCTTGAGCGCATAGAAAACATCCGTGGTAAATATGACTACGATGTGGCACTGGGTATCTCAGGCGGCAAAGACAGCGTTTTCGTGCTGCATGAACTGGTCAACCGCTATAAGCTCAAGGTAAAGACCTTCACCATGCTGAACGGCTTTTTCAGCGATGAGGCAAGGAAGAATGTGGACAGGCTTGTGCAGGAATTCGGCGTGGAGCATGAATACATCGAGTTCGATACCGCTCTGCTGAACCGCTTTTATCGCTATTCCATGCAGCATTGGCTTGCTCCCTGTGTTGCCTGCTCCTATATCGGCTATGCAGCGATGATAAACTACACCACAAAGATAAACGCAGGTCTGTGCATACACGGCAGAAGTCCGCAGCAGATGCTGCGCTATTACGGCGACGATGTTTTCACGCCCCTTGTGGACGCAGGTCTGAAGCCCGTGGCAGAGGTGGATGTGAACGCCCTCTATACCGAGCTGCTCTCATCCATTGAGGATAAGATGGATAAGTCGCTTCTTGCCGATGTGAAGAGCATGCTGTATGACGGGATTGAGCAGGGAGATTTCCGTGAGTTCGTGTCCTATTTCCTTTATCACGAGTACGATGAGGATAAGATAGTCTCCTTCCTGCGTGAGAACACGGGCTGGAAGCCGAAAGAGGATTACGACCATTACGATTGCCGCATCCACAATGCCGCTCACTACATCTACGAGTGCGCCGAGGGCAGACCTCACTGCCTGCCTGAGGTAA
>JAZSEG010000222.1:0-10537 GCA_045531575.1 Oscillospiraceae bacterium
ATATAAAGCCGCTGCCTTTGTCATATTGCCCTCCTAACGCTCAGAATTGCCGTTTTTCGGCTGTTTGGTATCGTAATAGTAAGTTTATACTTGAAAGAGCAAACTGCCGTTATTCGACCGCAGGAAGCTCCCAGACCTCTGCATCACACTGCCGCATATCAAGTCCGGCGCTCTTCGGTGTTTTTCGGAAAGTGCCGTCCTTGGTAATGCGGAAATAGATGCCGTCAGATACTCGCTTGATTACATCGTTCTTTTCCAGAGTGATTGATCTCGGAGTCGTAACGACACAAGTCGTTTTTTGACGTATTGCATCTGCAATTTTCACGCCGGAAGTCTGCGGAAAATCCGCTGTTGCCTGAATTGTAGCGCCCTCAGTCCATGTTGGTGTCTGACTTGTAAAACCGCCCTCACCGTCAGGAGTGAAGTCTTTTGTCATAAACACAAAAGGCTCATAGGCTTCTGTAAGTAAACTCATAGTGCTATCCTCCTGTATGGCGAAAGTCTTCGGTAAAACTGATCCTGCCATGTGACAGCACTGCCGCCTCCGGAACTGCCGGAGCTGCCCTTGCTGTAAGAATATCCGCCGAAGGATTCAGACGTGAACGGAGACATTGCCGCACTATCTGCGGTCTCGTTCTTCGCCCTCCATGCGGCTATATCATCACAGAGCTGCTCGAAGTCACGGGGAACACCCATGCTCCATATCTGCCCTGTAAATTCCTCCGCCCGGAGTTTTGCCAAGTCCTCAGCCGTATTCTGCCACACGCCGTCATTCAGTACACTGCCGAATATAGCGAAATACTGCCCTTCCAGTAAAGAATCAAGCGGTGCAGCATCTGGAGCTATAGTGAATGCGCCGTTGAATTTCTCACGCAAGAAATAGTTCTTGATACTTGCACACACTTCTGTCAGCTGTGCCATATACTACACCGCCCTTTCTTATTCATCGCCCTTGTGCTTGCGCTTACGGGGCTTTGTATCTTCGATTTCCTCGGTGCTGTCGCCGGGAATAACAGTTTCCTCCGTTTCGGGGATATTCACCGCAGGCTCTTCGGGGATTGCCTCAATGAGAGGCTTGCCCTGCCTGTTTCGGCTGCCGGACAGCTCAGCTATCCGCTCATCTGTCGGAGACAGGCCTTCACGGGGATAGGTGTCTCCGACCTGATAAGCGTATTCCTTGTCTTGTAAGTCGGTGAACATCTTGATTACACGGTACTTCATTTTAAGCACCTGTGATGCTGATATTTGCGATACCGTCGAGGTACTCTGCACGGAGACCAACACCTGTTACAGCAAGAAGCTCAGATACAAGGCGATTGCCTACAGGATTGATTCTTACTCCGATGAGGTTTCTCTCTCCTGTTGTGGTGAAGTTGAAGCCCATTTTCTGAACATCAGCATTACGGAAGTTTACATAATCCATGATGATGTTCTCGCCAGGAGTAACATAAACCTTGCCCTGAGGAATCTTGGAACTGAAGAACAGCTTTGAAATGCCGTTGTAATCCTTGATATAATCAAGGCCGAAGCTTCTCTGTGTTGTGGGAGGATTAGCGCCAAAGTAACGGTACATATCCAGTGTGTTGCAGAAGCCCACGAACTCTGAGTAGCCAAGGTTTGCATTTTCCCACCAGTTTGAAGCCTGACCGATACCCTCGGAAACAGCGGTTGCAAAATCAGGTGTGGAATACTCTGATGTGAGTGTGCCTGTACCGATAAAGTTCACGAGGTTTGTTGCGATCTTGTTTGTCATCTTAAAGTGCATATCATCATCAGCTCTCTGAATTTCAGAGTAACCATTTTTCAGCACCGTTTCCAGTGTAGGTGCAACGATCTGCTTGTCAAGTGTTACTGTGCCAACAGGAACATTTGTGAACGTTACTGCGTTGTAAGGAATTTCCTCGCCCTCACCAACGGGGGTTGTGTTGAGAGTAACCTCAGCCTTTCTGGAGTAAAGCTGCTCGCCGGGCTTTCTCTCACTCATGCGGATATTCGGGAAAAGGTTTGTAAGGATTGCGATGCTCTTCTCAAAACGAGAAGCGAAGTCAACGGCTCTCACTGAATCATAATCAGTGGACACGATAGTATTAGTCTTTGCAGGCATTTTCATGCCCTCCTTTCATTAGTCCGTGGTTATACCGAACAGTTCAGGATTTTCAGCAATTTTCTGCTGACGTTCTGCGGTGTTGGTAATCGCCATAATCTCTTCTTTAGTGATAGCCTTGCCGCCGCCTGCATTCGCCGGGGGATTTGCCGGAGTATGCTTCGTCTCCTTGATTTCAGGGGTGAAGCCGGAGAAATCGTTGTCGGACTGTATGGACTTGATTACATCGTCAAGGTTTGTTGCCTTGCCGTCCTCGCCGATCTCAACGTCATTTGCAAAGCCGTTTCTGATAATCAGGCTCATTGCCCGGTCAGAATATCCGGCTTCTTTCAGCTTGCCTTTCAATGCTGTCTGCTTCGCTGTAGCGGTTTCCTTCGCTGCGGCTTCGGTTTTCAGCTTTTCCAGTTCTGCGCTGACTGTCTCGAATTTGCCCTTGTAATCATCCTTTTCAGCGGCTGCTATAGTCTCATTTGCGGATTCAAGGTTTTTCTTCACCTTGTCAAGCTCTGCCTGTACGTTGGTGAGCTTGTCGTTTGTGTCCTTGCTTCTATCGATCTCAGCCTGTAAGCCCTTGACGGTTTCCATGTGCCAGTCAATAAGGGTCTGGATTTTCTCGGGTTCGATTCCGAGTGCAGCAAGGTCTGATCTCTTAAAACTCATGTGAATACCTCCATATTCTTCGGTCACATTTCTTTGTGATTCGGTATCTTGTGTGGAAGTGCTTCTCCACTCGATTGGTGTTCATTGCCGGGAGTTACCCGGTTTTGAACATATATCAAGCCGCCCTCTGATAATGAGTTAGTGTCTGGATAATGGCTTATAGCAGCTATATCACGCCACATAGACGGCTTTAATGTAATAAAAAAAGCGCAGTTGACCTAAATCAACCACGCTCGGTTCTTACTGTTGAACGCTTACAACAGCGATATTCTATTGGCATCAGATGAAAGGAATCGAACCTTCGCCTGCGGTTTTGGAGACCGCCGTTCTGCCACTAAACTAATCCGATATAAACAAAAAAGCGGCACTATCCTAAGATAGCACCGCTCTGCTCTTATGCTGAAACGCTTATCAGCAAGTTACTTTATTTCCCTCCGGACTTCCTGCACGATCTTCACTTTTTCCTTTGACGGAATCAGCTCGATACGGTCTCCCTTTTCGAGGATTTCCTCAATTCGCTTGACCTGCTCCGGAGTTAATTTATATTTACCCATAGTATACACCTTCCCACCGTAAATGTCAATAGTTTTCAGCCATTTCCTTTGAGATATTTTAGAACAGTTTTCTTGTATTCCTCTTTGTGGTCTGAGATAGCATCACGGAACATATGATGAGGCTTCATTCCGTGCGTGAAATGCGGCTTGCCATTTTTATCGTACCAAGTCCACGGAGATTTACGCCCTTTCCCATCTGTGGCATAGATACCAGTGCCAAGCTCAACGTACAAGGGATATGGAGCACCGTTCGGAGCTTTATTGTTCGTGCCGATGAATACTTCTCCGGCTACAACCTTATGTGTTATGGACTGCCGCAGGCCGCTTGAAACATAACCGACAATACCTGTGCTTTCGGGTGTGCCAACAGGTGTTTTGAGTTTAGCGTGCGCCTCGGCTCTTAATCCAATCTCTTCCAACGCAGCGTTAGCTTGTCTGCCTAAAGCCGCAAGGACAGTCTGAATATTGCTCTTTGTGGTTATCTCAAAATCAGCCATTCTTCCGCCTCCGTTCGTTTCGGGCTTTCCTTGCCGCAGATTTCATAGCCTTCCACGCCTCCGGATTGCCGTACTTGATCTCCTGAAAATCCTTGAAACGTGATGGAACTTGCCCTTTCAGCAGCTTGACGTACTCCTCGTGCATTTTCAGGTCACGGTTGACGTTCCGTGCCGCCTTGAATAGTGGCTCACCGCCCTTTGAGTTCTTCCACTGGTCATAGGTCATATTTCTGACCTTGCTGTTTTCTTCCCAGATGCGGTTGTTGCGGTTTTTATCCTTGTCGAACTCAGAATCTTCAAATGCGGCTATCGTGCAGCACCGACAGTTGTATACTTCTTCCGGCTTTCCCTCCGGGTCTCCGGGAAATTTCAAACCGTTTTTGAACTTCTTCCCAACGTCTACCACATCACCGTCAACCTGCCTGTGAGTGTATCGAGTGTGGCCGTCAAGAGTTGCAAGCCACCTGTGCTGGAGTCCTGTCACGCCTATTTCCTGCGCCCGGACATATCCGTCCATTCTGCCGCCGTTCTGGGCCGAAGTGGTCATGGTTTTGGCATTTCTCATGGCTGAATTCTTACTCATATCGCTTACAGAAGCCAGCCGTGCGGCTATCTGGTCAACGGTTTCGCCTTGTAATATGCCCTGTAAAATAGCTGAATTGAGATGTTCCTTGTTCCATAACTTATCTTTCGGAATGTTTATAGATGCCTTCGGGAGCAGGTCAGGCTTTTTCTTGATAAGCCTTTCGACTGTCTGCTCGTCCACAAGATCAAACATTACGTTTATACCGAAGTTTCGCTCCACCATATAGGTGATATAATTGCCGTTGAGCGCATAGACCTCCGGCATATACCCATTTATAAGGCTTGCCGCAATACCGTTGACGTTCGTCAGATAGTCCGCCATATTCTGCAACATCGCATAATGGTGCTGTCCGGTCATGAGATAAGTCCGCCGCCACGTTTGATATTCCTCTGCGCTGAGTTTGCCTTCCTCAAAGAGCTTACGCTTTGCGGTGTCCATGGCTACAAACCACGCAAGGTAATGCTTAGCCTTATCGTTCAGCTCATCGTAAGCCTGTCCGTATACGCTCTCGAGCTCCGCTATCATATCATCGAGGATTTCTTCGGTCTCCATGTATCCCTCGTCCGATAGCAGAGCCGGGTTTACGTTTGAGGGGAGATATTCGGGCATTGTATCACCTCTTTATCTTTGCTCCCTTGTATCGCTTTTCTATTTCAGCTACTATCTCAGTATTAACTTGCTCAGGGTGAGTTGCACCACTTGAACTATACCAATCATCACCGAGAAAATACCGACACAATTCATCGACAGCAGTTTGCGCTTTCATAGGCGGTGCAAATATACCATAGTCGCCCTTTTCGCATAAACTGAGTATATGGTCTCTGTTAAATTTATTGCGCTTATGTATCATTGTATCACTGCCTTTTAAAGCGATATTTCGGAATTACCAACATCTTGATAACTCCAATTGTGTATTCATCAGTTGTGAGATTGCAGTTTATCCGCTTTACGCCAAATTTACATATAGTAAGCAATATCAAAGGCAGCTGAGCAATGCTTTCAAACTCAATCATTATCTCAGGGCGGTATATCCTGCGCTTTTTATCGCTGTGAATCCGAGCCATTAGTCTATCTCAATACCTTCAAGAACCATTCTTTCTTCTAGCACTCTCAGATATTCACTCATGATCTGCTCCTGCTTGCGCATGATGTCTATCCTTATGTCCTGTTTTCTGTATTCTTCGGGTGACATATCGCAGTTATGCCCCATGCGATTGCTTATCTGCTGTTTAGTGTTGAACTTTCTGAGCTTCTCGTACCGCTCCTTTGTCTGAGCGTACTCAGCTTTCAGCCTGTCCTTCCATGCGTTAGCCTCTGCTTCGGCTCTTGTTTTTTCAACCTGTTCCCATGCTTCCATGTTATTTTCCTCCTTAATTGGGTTTAATGATCGTGTTGTTTTCTCATTGACAATTTCGTCAAGCGGGTTTGGCAAAGGCTCATACAATCCGCATTTTTCTCTGTGCTCTATATGCGGCATAGGGCAGACGAACTCTTTCCTGCAAGTGTCACATAATGAGTGTTTCGGCATACAACATTGCATACTATTCCTTGTAATATTATTCATTGCTTCAATCTGCTTTTTCTGAGCTTTATCAAACCATTCAGATGATTCAACTGTCTCAGGAACAAACCGTGGCTTTATCTTTGCTATATCTTTAAGCCAATCATAAGCCGTTGTGTTTATTTTCAACGATAATTCAAGTGCTTTTTCGTTGTTAGCATTATTGACCAAATCAAATTTCGTTACTTCGAGTTCTTTTTTATCCATATTATCACCTATTCAACATATCCATTAAAATGTCAATTATATCAAGCTGACATTTCGCATAGCCTGTTAGATATTCTGCTGTCACTTTCTCAGGAAGTTCAACTTGTCTATTAACTATTTTCTTTATAGCCTTCTTTATTGTCTGCTGTTCAACTGTCTCAGAAAGTTTTTCATTTTCATTCATATTATCACCCTTTTAAATACGCTATAAGCCGTTATATCTCTCAGGGGTATAATTATACTCCACCATTACCAGAGCCGCCCTGTGCGCTATTCTGAGCACTCTGTGCCTGCATCTGCATCATCATAGCAACAACAGCCTGAGCTATGTCAACTATGAACTGCTGTTTCTCATCATCTGAGCCGCTTGTGAATCTATCCATTTCAGCAGCTTCTTTCTGCTCTTTAATAGCTTCATACTCATCTATCATGCCGAGTGATTCAAGGATCTGTTTCAGAGCCACATCGTCACCGATTACAGGCAGAGCTGCAAGTATAAGCTGTACGAACTCACTCTGGTTGATGTTATTCGGGCGTTTGAAGTGGAACGGCTCATTTGGGTCTTCTCCGATTACTTCCAGACAACCACGAATAAAGTCAGAAACGTACTTCTCAACCTCATCACAGCGCATATTCAGATTTTCATATGCCGCCTTGATCTCAACGGTTGTTTTGCTTGATGCAGAGATATTCTGTGTACGTACAGCCTGGAATTTATCGTACAGGACGGCTTCAAGCATTGCAAGAACTGCCTGATATTCCGCAGTCCGCATTGATACTTCGTCCTTGTCGATCTCCACGCCCTCCGGGGTATGGATAACGTGAGTTTTGAATATATCGTACAGGAGAGCGTTATCGTCTTTCCTGTCCATACCGTCAGCATTTCTGACCTTCCAGTATGTAGTATTCATGTCCACGCCGTTCGTCATGTCTGATAAAACAACGTTATACGCATGGAGCAGGGCAATATTGCCTTCAATAGAGGACTGACCGCATATAAAGCCCATAGGGACAACAGGGAGCTTTCCGGGGTTTTTGCCCTCGCTGCGGTATTCGCCCTCGATCTCGTTCTTGATCTGCTTGCCCTTGTATGCGTGCTTTTCCTCCATGACATATAGTATGCCGGAAGGATTGTTCTCATCGTCTGTCTGTTCTTTGTACTCCGTCACGCCGTCAGCTTCGTACAGTGTTACCCTGAGAGGGCTTTCCGGAGTGAGCCGCCAGTATCTTATTGCGGCTTTCAGTTCGCCGTCATCTTCGTCATAAAGCGGTATACAGTAAGGCTCTTTACCCTCCAGACGGCAGGCAAAGCACATCTGCGTAACGTTACCGTCCGGGTCAATAT
Organism: Oscillospiraceae bacterium; assembly: GCA_045531575.1. GTDB lineage: Bacteria > Bacillota > Clostridia > Oscillospirales > Ruminococcaceae > CAG-115. Next base: position 7,515 of record JAZSEG010000222.1, read on the forward strand.
AGCCGTAAGATTCACCGTCACAGGCGGCATAAGCAAGCAGGCGTTGTAACTTATAGTCAAACTGTGAGCCACCGAGCTTGTCCTTTATCTTAGGGTTATCGAATGATACGCCGTTACCGAGCAGATACGCTACAAGCTGAGTGGTGAACAGATAGAAGAAATTCGCCGTCAGCTTATGATTCGGGGAAACCGTGTCCTCAATAGCGTTTCCATCCGAGTCATAGACATAGTTTTTAAGGTTTTCAAGTTCCAAGTCCTTGTTTCGGTAAAACTCGCCTGCGGTCTTTCCGGTCTTGAACATCGGGCTTGATTCATGATCTGAAATGGCATTGTTGATAAAATCAATACGCTCCTGCTCCGTTGTACACAGCAGAAGGTCATTATATGTGACCATAGGTTATCACCTCACTTCTTTAACTCCACACAGAACACATCAGCAAAGTTGTATATACCTACCCATGCGCCGTCACGCTTTACGATAACAGCGCCGCCGTCATATGCGTAATCGTCCCATTCGCCGGGCTTATAAGTGATAGTCTCACCGGATTTGAATGTGATTTCAAGGTTTTTGTACATGGTTTCGCCCTCCGTTTCGGGAATATCGGTGCTGTTCATCGGGACTGTGTTGAGTATTTTCTTGTATAACGTATCGTCCATATTTTCAAGAGCTGACTGCATCTTCTCGGAAAATAGCGGTATCTCTGAAATAACTACCCAATCATCAGCCGTTATTTCCTCGAAGGATAACGAGCGATTACGCGGCTTATCGCCTGGGTACATCTCGCCGCTTTCCTGATCTATCCACATAATGCTTGAATTGCTCCACCTTGCACGTTTGGCTCTCTTGCCCTTTCTCATTGCTTCTAACGCTTCTTCAAATCTCATAAATACGCTCCTATCTGTATGTTACGCTGAATATTTTCTGCTGTTGATTAGCCTGTCAAGGGCATATCTGCAAGCATCAATTGTATGATTATTGCAATCTGGAACATCAGAAAGAAATTCGCCGTCCTTTGTCTGCATATACTCATATTGTGTGAACTCACGATATGCGTTAGGCGTTCTTTTCGGGTCGATAACGATTTTTCGCCGCTGTAGCCATTTTATTCCATACAGCACCGAGCCTTGAAATTTCTTGCAAGCAAACGCCTTCAAACCGTCCGCTTTAAGGTCAGATATACTTTTAGGCTCTGCGGCATCACAAACTATAAACTGTCGGTCTGAGCCGTTTTTATCAAAGTTTTTGTCTTTGATTAAAGCTGATAGCTCCACATTGCTTAAATGACGTTTGTATAATTCATCAAGCAAAAAAACCGTTTCTGACTTTTGATCATATGCAACTCTGAGAAACACGCATGGATCAACAGCAAAACCGAAATCTATACCAGCATATATGTATTGCAACTGTCTTGCTTCTGCCTCTGTTATTGTCTGCTCAACAATATTTGGAAATACTTCGCCGCCGCTACCAATCGCCTCTCCGAGATATTCATGCCTATATGCAGTCTCATTGATTTCTTTGAGACGTTCTGCCTCATATATGAAGCTATCACCTAACCACTCAGGCGGTATATCGAGATAGCTTGTATGAAGTGTTACAGCTCTATCATCAGGCATTGCTATAAACGCATTTGCCCAGTTTGCCTTACTCATTGGAGGATTGAACGAACGAAATACCGTGAAATCGCCCTTACCTCTCACAACGGATTGCATAACCGAACGAACAAAGTTCATTCCATTCAGCTCTGAGAACTCCTCAAACCACACATAACGGAAATTGCCGTGTTTTGGCTTAATTGATTTCAGCTTTGAGCTATCGTCCAGCCCTCTGAAGATAATTTCTGCGCCTGTTGGAATATAGGTGTATTTCATAGGATTGACGTTTCCCTTCCAGAGATGAGAAACACCTAATTCTTCTATCGCCCACGATATCTGAGAATATACACTTTCTCTCATAGTGCTTGCAAATTTACGAAAAACGATAGCATTTGACAGCCCTGTTTTATTCTCCATGATACCATCAACTATTTCCAGCGACACAAAAGAGGACTTACAAGAGCCACGTCCACCGGGGAGATTGTAATATTGATGTGCTTTGCTCTTTATATCGTCATGCAATGGCTTGTATACGCTTGCAATGTGCTGAGTAACATCAACATATTGTGAGACGTTTCGGCTTGCTATATGCCGTTTCTGAGCATCTTCAAGCGCTTTCAGGCGACTCTTCAAGCTCATTACGCATATTCCTTTCAAGCGCTTTGATTCTGTTTTCTATCTCGACAGTTTCAATGTAGCGCACCGTATGGCGAAGCATAGCATCAGCAGCAGAAACACGAACAGTCGCAGGGTTTTCCTTATTCTGCATCACCTCAGTCAGCGTATTTAGTGCCAATGCGACATGCTTTTTCATGCCGTTTACTGCTTCAACGAGAATAGAATCCTTTGCTTCTTCATATCGCCGCCTGAGATCTTCGTTTTTCAGTCGGCTTGATATTGCCTGAGTTGATATGCCGAGTTCATTTGCTGCTTTACTATACGAGCCGTATTTTACTAATGCGGAGATAAGCTCTTCATCTGTTACTTTGACCATTTCTATCCCCCTTTTTTGTACAAAATGGAATATATTCGGAGTTCGCTATACCGCTCACTCATTTCTGTTGTTATTGGATGCTCACTTTCCTAATCTCTTTGACCTATCAATTAAGTCATTAAGTCTTTTTTCTCCATATACAGCAAACCGCCTCAGGATGCTGAGACGGAATGCTGCGAGGTTCATACACTTATGTCTTGGAGAGTATCTAAGCTCACGCGCTCTTTTACCCAAAAAAGCCTGAAAACAGGCGAAAAAATAATAAAAGGAGATGGATTAAATGAATGTAGACACAGATCATAGGATGTTAGATGTGCGGTCAGGTGTGCCGACACAAGCCGATGGTACGAACACACCTTCCCACACTCTCATTATACTTAAAATATCCACATATTTCAATTGTCAATTGTACGAAAATACTAATATTTTTTTA
>JAZSEG010000041.1:0-9948 GCA_045531575.1 Oscillospiraceae bacterium
CGAAGCCCTGCTGCCGCAGCGCAGCATCTCTATGCCGCCGAAGCCCCTGTCAAAGGTAATGCCGCTTACCACGAACAGATACAGCGGCAGATAAATGAACACGATGTTCATCACGTCCGTCAGGATGAGGAACATTACCTCAAGGCTTGAAAAGGCAGCAGTATCCGCAAGGTCGATGTATTTATACACGCTCACCACCGCCGTGAACGCTATCACCGCCAGGGCAAGGCACCATCTCGCCATCGGGATATGCTCGGAAAGGCTGAAACCTAAGCCTCTCAGCTTTTTCATCGGCGTCCACCTGCCTTTCCGAAAAGAGTGAGCAGCAGCGCCGCCATCGTCAGGACGAGAGGCAGCACGAAGCGGGCAACAGTTATCTCTCCGCCGTAGATGGAGGGCGAGATATCCAGCGGCGGATAATACTCCTCCAGCTTCAGGTGCGGAAATGCGTAGATGCACAGCAGATAAAGCACCTGCGGCATAACCAGCGGCACATAACGCTGACGATTTACAAAGGTCAGTCCATAGGATATCGCAGCATAGCCGAAGCCGAAGGTCACAGGCAGCACGAGTCCCAGTGCCGCATACGCCATATCATCGATGCCGCCCATAATTGCGCATACTGCAAACAGCAACAGCTGCGGTATAAGCAGCGCCGCCGCTCCCGACACTCCGCAGACCAACAGGCGTTTCAGCTCATAACCGCCTTTTCTCAGCTTTATCGTCATAAGTGAGGAGTAGCGGGTCTCCTTCTCCTGCATTATCATCACCGAATACGGCATTGCAGCCAGCACAGGCGCCACGAACGGCAGTGCAAGCGACTGCGCAGTGACATACAGCCTGTCGGTTTCACCGCTTATCAGCAGGAATGCAAACGCGCCGAAAAGCAGCACAAGCCCCAGTGTGACGCTTATATAGAATGCAGGCTCGGTGAACACACGCCTGAGATCTGTTTTCATAAATCTCATGGCTTTGCCACCTCTGTCACCTGCGCATTGTCAATGCGATATATCTTAGTACATAGCGCCTCGATATCCTCTGCGATATGGCTTGCAAGGATGATGGTAGTGCCGATGGAATTAAGCTCCAAGAAAAGCTTTCTTATCTCCTCCACGGATTGCAAATCAAGGCTGTTCATCGGCTCGTCCAGCACCAGCAGCTCAGGGGCGTTCATCACCGCCTGTATTATACCCAGCTTCTGCCGCATTCCGAGGGAATAAGTCCGTACGGGACGGCGGTTTTTCGGGTCGAGTCCGAGTCTTTTCATGAGTGCGCATATCTCGGGGATGCTCACGGGAGAGGCGCTCATGGAATTCAGTATCTTCAGGTTTTTGAGTCCGCTGTAGTGCGGAATGAAGCCGGGGGTCTCTATCATCACACCGAGAGAGTCATAAAAACGACCCTTGCGAGAAAGCTCCCTGCCGTCTATCGTGATGCTGCCCTCATCGGGAACAAGAAGCCCCGTCAGCAGTTTGAAAAGCACGGTCTTGCCGCTACCGTTCCTGCCCACAAATCCGCATATCTCGCCCTTTTCAACGGAAAAGGCTGCGTTTTTTATTACAGGGACACCGCCGAAGCTCTTGCTCACATCATTGAAGCTGATATAACTCACGGAGACTCCCCCTTTCATTTTTATTCTATTTATAGTATAATAGTTTTACAGGCAAATGTCAATCAGATGAAAATCCCCTGAAAATACCACAAAAGGATACAGAAAAGATACATCCGTGTGGTAAACTCATATCAACGGAGGCGAGGAAATGGCTTACAGGATCTTACTTGTGGAGGACGATCACGGCATAAGAGAGGTCATCTCAGATTACTTCAGCAGCAAGAGCGACCTGCTGCTCACAGAAGCGGCTGACGGCAACGAGGGTCTCGCACAGATAAGCGAGAACGAATTTGATCTCATAATGCTGGATGTGATGCTCCCGAATATTGACGGATTCTCGCTGTGCAGAGAGATCCGCAGAAAAAGCGATGTACCCGTGCTGTTTCTCACGGCAAGAGCCCGCGAGGAGGACGTCCTGTACGGATACGAGCTTGGCTGCGACGATTACATAGTTAAGCCGTTCTCCCTTGCGGAGCTGCACGCAAAGGTGCAGGCTCTGCTGAAGCGCTCCAAGGGCATGGTGCTGAACAGGGAGCTTCAGTGCGGCGGCATCCGCCTTGACCCTGTTACCCTGAATGTAAATGCCGACGGCAGGGATGTGGAGCTTGCTCCGAAGGAATTTGCGATACTGAAATACCTGATGGAGCATAAAGACTGGGCAGTAGACCGTGAGACGCTTCTCACAAGGATATGGGGCTACGATTATTTCGGCGGCGACAGAACAGTGGATAACCACATCAAGAAGCTGAGAAAATCGCTCGGCTCCGCAGGCGACCAGATAAAAACGGTCATGAAAAAAGGCTACAAGATAACTGATTGACATTAAACTACGGGGGTAATTATTATGACAGGAAAAGCAAGAAAAAAACTGAGCTTTAAGCACTTCTTTCTGAAGCGCTTCATTCCGCTGCTCATTGCGGGAGTAGTGCTGTGCGCCATCGGCACGGGCATCATCAGCAATATGTTCTGGTCCAACTATGAGTCCATGTGCATGTTTGAATTCTCGAGCGCAAAGGCGACTATTCTTGAGGACAATGTCAACGGAGCGCCTGAAACTATCATGAAATACAGAACTGCTATCTACTCCGATTACGTTATCGACGATGTCATGGGCACTCAGAAGGCTATGGTCATCGCAGATCCCGAAACGGGCGAGATCATCACAGATTCGAGCTTTGCGCTGTTTGCATTCCACAGAAACGAAGGCGATGAAAAGACCAGCATCTACATCTGCGAGGACAAGACTGTTTTGGATTTCTTCATGGAATACAATGGCATGAACGTCATGTTCGATTTCGATGATATATATGTACGGGAGGACGGCAGCTTTCTGCCCGGCTCTGTAACTATCACAGAGCTTGATGGCGAAGACCTGAGCGCAGAACTCGGCATACTTGCCGAAAAGGACTTCACACCTGCCGACAAGGATAATTACAACCACTATGGCGACAGAGTACTCTCCATCCCCGTGGGAACAGTCCACGACAACATGATCCTTAAAAAGCTCACCGAAGCGGTACAGGGCAAGCCTGTACTCGAGGCTTCTGATAGTCTGTTCGAGCTTTATCAGACCGAGGACAACATCCTCCATGCAGAATACGACATATTCAAATATAATGGCAGAGAATACGCAATGTACAGCCTTGCAAGCTATGATCTGTGGGCGCATTTGGGTCTGTATTTCATCATTGATTACATCGTGCTGTTCGTTATCATCCTTGTGGCTTCCATCATCTGGGCAAAGCTCTCCCACACGAAGTACAGCGCAAAGTACGACTCCGATGAGCTGCGCCGCAATATGGTTGACGCTCTCGCACACGATCTGAAGAGTCCGCTGACAGCTATCTCGGGCTATGCGGAGAACCTCGCAAACGGTACGCATCCCGAAAAGAACGAGCACTACACCACCGCTATCATGGAGAACGTGGAGTATATGAACTCCATCATCTCATCCACGCTGGCGCTTTCCAAAGTGGAGAACTGCACAGCGCTGCATAAGGAACAGATAGACGTAACAGCGCTCACGAATGAGCTTTACGAAAAGTACCGTCCTCAGGCAGAGGAAAAGGGTATCTCTTACAGTTCCGAGGGCAGCTGCATCGTCACCGCAGACCGTGCGCTCATCTCGCAGGTGATGGAGAACCTCATCACAAATGCGGTGAAGTACACACCTGACGGCGGCAGCATCACAGTATCTTCCAAGGCAAAGAGCATAAGCGTTGTCAACACATGCAATGACACGGCAAAACTCCAGAGTCAGGATCTGACCGCTCCTTTCACAAAGGGCAACGAGAGCCGCTCCGACCGCACAGGCTCGGGAATGGGTCTTGCAATAGCAAAGAGCGCCTGCCACCGCAACAGCTGCACGATGAAGATAAAATGCGAACAGAACAGCTTCACAGCGACTATCAAATTCTGACGCTGACCTCTCCATAGATGAAAATAACCTGAGAAGTGTATTCTCAGGTTATTTTGCTATGTATATATTTATTGTGTCAGCCTGAATATCAGCCAGATAACGATGTAATGCAGCGGATAGAATGCGTAGAAGAACCATTTTGCAAAGACAGGATGCTTTCCCTTTCTGCCGTTATAGAATGTCGTCATGCAGAAGTATGCGAGCATTACCACCGCTATGCGGAGCAATGCATCTGTCCACGTCCTGATCTCGAAGATCGCACCTGTTACCACGAAAAGAGCCTGCCACACCAAAGCTACCGAGGTATATGCAACAAGCCGTGCCTTAGGTCTGTCACGGAAGATGTGCAGGAACAGAATGAACACCACACCGAATACCGCCCAGTCCGACATTATCAGCACAGTCGCAGCATTAAGCAGAACGACGAACAATATGCGCTGCCATTTCCTGAAGCGGCTCTCCCATACCATTATCGCAAGCAGACCGAACAGCAGCGTGAATATGACATTCGTTGTCCACCAGCCGTCCATCGGCTGAAAAACCAGCCAGTGCGGTATCTGAGTTATGCAGGCAAACAGCAGCAGCCTCAGAGCGTACTTTTTGCGGTCACGGGTGTAGTGGTAGCCGTCCGCTATGAAGAAGAACATCACAGGCGGACAGAACAGCGAGAACTGAGAAAGAAGATACTGCCACCACGGCATAGCATCAAGTGCCTCTCCTCTCATAGACGCAAGCCATGCGAACAGATGTCCCCAGAACATGACAAAGATCGCTATGTATTTTACTGCGTCACGATTCAGAAATTTCAGCTTATTGGTACTGCTGTTCATTTTCTCACCGCCCTTGAATATCCATTTGTTGTATTGATTATATCATGAGCATACAGTAATGTCAAATCGGAAATTTTCGTATAAAAGTATTGCAATTATTCCGATAATATGTTATTATTTTAACATGACTATTTGGAGGTGATCTTGTGAACATCGGTGTATCTACCGCTTCTCTTTACCCTCTCCATGCGGAGGAAGCTTTCAGGGAGCTTGCGGTGCGCGGAATAAAGACCATAGAGGTGTTCGCAAACAGCACCTGCGAGGCTCAGGAGCCTATCATCTCAATGATGACGGATATCAGGGATAAGCACAACATCACCGTGCCGTCGCTGCATCCCTTCTCATCGCCGATGGAGTCGGTGTATCTCTTCGGCACCTATGACCGCCGCATTGAGGAGATGCTGGCGCTGTACCGTGGTTTCTTCGAGGGCATGAACAAGCTCGATGCAAAGATATTCGTGCTGCACGGTGCGATAAAGAGCAGTAAATGCACGCCTGAGCATTATATAAAGCAGTTCCGTCTGCTTGCAGAGATCGCAGAGGAATACGGCATAACCGTGGCGCAGGAGAACGTCTGCTACTGCCTTTCGGGCGAGCTTGATTTCCTGAAGATGATGAAGCGGGAGCTCGGAAAGTACGCTAAATTCGTGCTGGATCTGAAGCAGGCACGCCGCAGCGGTGCGGATATCCTCGCGCAGGTTGACGCTCTCGGCGAGAGTATCATCCACTGCCATGTCAGCGACGCAGACGCAGATCACGACTGCCTGCCCATCGGCAAGGGCTGCTTTGATTTCAGGGCGCTGCATGAAAGGTTGTGCGCCTACGGGTATGACGGCAGCTATATAGTAGAGCTTTACCGCCACAATTATGCGGATTTTGATGAGCTTTCCCGCAGCGCAGAAGCTCTCAGCAATATGCTGAAACTGTAAATAAAACGGCGTGCGGAACTCCGAAAAAATAATGTAAAAAAATTCTCATATTATGTAATTCACCCTTGACATATCGGCAAAATTGCCGTATAATAATAATGTCGATTTTATTAATTAAAGCGGCAGTACCCCGCTGCCGTAAATTTACAGGAGGCAAACTATGAAAAGAGTTTACAACTTCAGCGCAGGCCCCGCTGTGCTCCCCGAGGAAGTACTCAGAGAAGCAGCAGACGAAATGATGGACTACCGCGGAACAGGCATGTCCGTTATGGAAATGTCCCACCGTTCCAAGGCTTATGATGAGATCATCAAGGACGCTGAGAAGGATCTGCGTGACCTGATGAACATCCCCGACAACTACAAGGTACTGTTCCTGCAGGGCGGTGCTTCCCAGTTCTTCGCTGAGGTTCCCATGAACATGATGAAGAACAAGAAGGCTGCTTACATAATCACAGGCCAGTGGGCTAAGAAGGCATGGCAGGAAGCTAAGATGTACGGTGAGGCTATCGACGTTGCATCCTCCGCTGACAAGACCTTCTCCTACATTCCCGATTGCTCCGACCTCGCTATCCCCGAGGACGCTGACTATGTATACATCTGCGAAAACAACACCATCTACGGCACAAAGTTCTGGGAGCTGCCCAACACAAAGGGCAAGGATCTCGTTGCTGACGTATCCTCCTGCTTCCTGTCCGAGCCTGTTGATGTAAGCAAGTATGCTGTAATCTACGGCGGCGTTCAGAAGAACGTTGGTCCCGCAGGCGTTGTTATCGCTATCATCCGTGAGGACCTCATCACTGACGCTGTTCTCCCCGGCACTCCCACAATGCTGAAGTGGAAGACTCAGGCAGACAACGACTCCCTCTACAACACACCTCCCTGCTACGGTATCTACATCTGCGGCAAGGTATTCAAGTGGATCAAGAAGATGGGCGGCCTTGAGGCTATGAAGGCTCACAACGAGAAGAAGGCTAAGATCCTGTACGATTTCCTCGACAGCAGCAAGCTGTTCAAGGGCACAGTTGAGGCTAAGGACAGATCCCTGATGAACGTTCCCTTCGTTACAGGCAACGAGGAGCTGGATGCTAAGTTCGTTAAGGAAGCTAAGGCTGCAGGTCTTGAGAACCTGAAGGGTCACCGTTCCGTTGGCGGTATGAGAGCTTCCATCTACAACGCTATGCCTATCGAAGGCGTTCAGGCTCTGGTAGACTTCATGAAGAAGTTCGAGGAAGAAAACGCTTAATCATCCTACACAACTATATAGCGGGCGGCAGATTGCCGCCCCTACATATATCAAACAATACATAAAGGAGAATAAACCCATGTATAATATTCTTACACTCAATAAGATTGCAGCTTGCGGTACAGACCTCTTCGACAAGAGCAAGTACGCTTTCGCTGAGGATATGGCTGATCCCGATGCAGTGCTGGTTCGTTCCGCTTCCATGCACGATATGGACCTGCCCGAGAACCTGCTGGCTATTGCAAGAGCAGGCGCAGGCACAAACAACATCCCGATCGACAAGTGCAGCGAGAAGGGTATCGTAGTATTCAACACTCCCGGCGCTAACGCTAACGCCGTTAAGGAGCTGGTACTCTGCGGTCTGTTCATGGCTTCCAGAAAGGTTGCAGCTTCCATGGATTGGCTCAAGACCCTGAAGGGCGAGGGCGACAACGTAGGCAAGCTGGTTGAAAAGGGTAAGAGCCAGTTCGCAGGTCCCGAGATCAAGGGCAAGAAGCTCGGCGTTATCGGTCTGGGCGCTATCGGCGCTCTGGTTGCAAACGCAGCAGTTGATCTGGGCATGGAAGTATACGGCGCAGACCCCTTCCTCTCCGTTGACGGCGCTCTCCACCTCTCCGACAGAGTTCACTATGTAAAGAGCAACAAGGAGATCTTCGAGCAGTGCGATTACATCACCCTGCATGCTCCTGCAACAGCTGAGACAAAGGGCATGATCAATGCTGAGTCCATTGCTACAATGAAGAAGAACGTTCGCATCCTGAACTTTGCTCGTGCTGATCTCGTTGACAGCAAGGCTATCATCGACGCTCTGGCAAACGGCGGCATGGCTGCTTATGTTACAGACTTCGTAACAGACGATCTGATCGGTATCGACGGCGTTACAGCAATGCCTCATCTGGGCGCTTCCTCTCCTGAGAGCGAGGACAACTGCGCAGTTATGGCAGTTAACGAGATCATCGCTTACCTCGAGAAGGGCGATATCATCAACAGCGTAAACTTCCCCAACGTTGTGGTTCCCATGACAGGCGACGCTAAGATCTGCGTACTGCACAAGAACGTTGAGGGCCTTCTGAACAGCCTGACAGGTGCTGTTTCCGCAGCAGGCATGAACATCGAAAACATGGTTTGCAAGTCCAGAAAGGAACTGGCTTACACCGTTCTCGACGTTACAGGCGGCACAGACGGTATCGAGACAACACTCAAGGGTGTTGACAGCGTTATCGCAGTAAGAGTTATCAAGTAATTCTTCACACGAATAATTCAGCCGCTTCTGACTTGATAGTCGGAAGCGGCTTTTCCTATCTGAACATGCAAAAAAGGAGACGCCGTAGCGTCTCCTTCTGTTTTTTTATCAGCCGAGTTCAATGTTGGGCTTTTCAAAGTTCTTGCAGTCCTTTGTTATAAACAGCTCATCATCAATGCGGATGTGGATGAAATCGCCTAACCTGTTGATCTTATACGCTTCATCGGGATCGTTTATCTGAACGGGCTTCCCGCCCCTTACTGAGCAATACAGTTCTGCGGTATCGCCGCTGTCCTTTTCATAGTTGCCGTTCTTATCCTCGTAATCGTAAAGATACAGGCACTTTCCGTCTGCAGTAACAACACAGCTTTCCACATCGTCATCGGCGATCTCCACCGCGTTGTCAGGCTTGCCGTTGCTGTACATGAGATTCATGTCCTCATCATAGAAGTAGATATGCTTCAGATCATCGGAAGCAAAAATGGTCGTATATCCGCCCATATCGTCGAAAAGCTCCACAGCCTCAGGCTTCTTTGCGGTAACATCAATGATATACAGAGAACCCCTCTTTGTATATACCATCTTCTTGCCGTCACGGGAAAGCTTGTAGCTGTCTACATGGGATGCGATCTTGATATCCTCATACTTATCGCCCTTACGCATATAACGGACGATATTGCCGTTAGAAGAAGCTATGAAATCATCGAAATTGCTGAAATTATGTATGGTATAGGGAGCGGTTATCAGAGAAATATCATCATCGGTGATCTCAATGGGTTCCTCCATTGAAGGATGATACATCATCAACGCTTCGTCATTATTATCGAAATAAACGATAGTCTCGTTGTCGTCAGAAGTAAACAACACATGGTCAAAATGCTTGATCTTTGATACCTCGTCTGTGAAATTCTCATACACCAACAGCTTATCATCCGAACGGTCATTCAGATAAATATATCTGCCCTTATCGGATACACAGCAAATGCCCAGATCATCCGCTATCTCATAGGTCTTGCCGCCCTTATACGCAGAAACGGTGAACTTATCCTTCTTATCGTAAGTAGTATATACCACGGTGCTTCCGTCGGGAGAGATGGCATATTCGTAATAGAACCAGTAGCCCTCGTCAGCAGATTTGCTCTCGGCTATCTCAGTGGACTTGCCGCCTGTGTACAGATATAATGTATAATCGCCGTCATCATTGATGAGATATGCAAGCGCCGATCCGTCATCCGAAAGCCTGAAATCGCTGATATTCTCATCATCGGAAACAAGGTATTCCGTATCTCCCTTGAAATAATACAGCTCTCTCCCTGTAGTAAGCAATGCCATGGCGGAATCATCAGCTGCAAATGATATCCCCAGCGTAAGACCGAGGTAGTTAAGTTCATCCTCGTCGGCATCAACTTCGATCTCAGAGATCAGCTTGTCTCCGCATAAAACATATACAGTTTCATCGTTGGTGTTTATATTATACTGTGTGCCGATATATGTAGCGGAGCCGCTGCCACCCATCATGGAAATGATCAGAACGACCAGAACGATCACCGCAACAGCTGCTGCAGCAATGATCGCAATAAGCTTCATGTTTGGCTTCTTTGCAGCCTGAGCAGGTGCTGCCTGATACTGGGGCGCTGCCTTGTACTGGGGCGCTGCCTCGTACTGGGGTGCT
>JAZSEG010000276.1:0-3420 GCA_045531575.1 Oscillospiraceae bacterium
GTTCTACAGCGTGAGCGTGTCCTCAGCGAAGTAGTCAAGAAGGCGCAGACCGTTATCGTTGCAGAGCTTCTGCAGTGCAGGATGCGAGCCGCCCGAAAACACCACTGCGCCATCTTCGGCATATTCCGTTATCAGCGAGAGCGGCATCTTTTCCGATGCCAGCGGCGCATTGATGAAAGCTCCGTCAAGGGTGGCTGGCAGCGGCAGGACTATCGCTCCGTATCTTCCCGCAGGGGTGGAAAATTTGTCAGGGAATCCCAGTGCGCTGACGCTGCGCCTGCGTGCGATATCCAGTGCTGCGTATATGATACGGCGGTCTCCGCCGAGAAAAAGAAATCTGTTATCCATTGCCTACCTCCGTTTCCTTGCCACATTGTATGCGGCAGAGGAGGGAAGTGTTAATGCGGATAATTCATCTTCCCCTATTGTATTTTCGCGAAAAAAGTGGTATACTGATTATATTAACTTACACATATCTACAAGGAGTGACTTGATATGCGCAGCTGCGGAATACTCATGCATATAACCAGCCTTCCCTCGCCCTACGGCATCGGCACCTTCGGCAAGGAGGCGGAAAAGTTTGCGGACTGGCTGAAGGAGGCAGGTCAGAAATACTGGCAGGTGCTTCCGATAGGCCCTACAGGCTACGGCGATTCGCCTTATCAGCCGTTTTCCACCTTTGCGGGAAATCCTTTGCTCATCGATCTTGACGAGCTGGTGGAGACAGGCTACATCACAAAGCAGATGTGCGAGGAGGCGGATTTCGGCGCAGACCCTTCCTATGTTGATTACGAAAAGGTGAACAGCACCAAGATGGCGCTGCTGAGAGAGGCGTTCAAGGGTTTCACCGATGATGTGGGATACACCTCCTTTGTCCGCACCGAGGAGGACTGGCTGGAGGATTACGCCCTGTTCACTGCCCTGAAGGATAAATACGGCGGCAAGCCCTGGACAGAGTGGGATGCTGATATAAAGATGCATCAGCCTGCGGCAGTGGCTCGCTACAGGGAAGAACTCAAAGAGGAGATACGCTTCGTTAAGTTCGTGCAGTATATCTTCTACCGCCAGTGGGATCGCTTCCACCGCTACTGCAACAAGAACGGTATACAGCTTATCGGCGATATCCCGATATATGTTTCTCCCGATTGCGCAGATGTGTGGTCGCGTCCCGAGCTTTTTGAGCTGGACGAGCGCAGAAATCCCGCAAGAGTGGCAGGCGTACCGCCCGATTATTTCTCCGCAACAGGTCAGCTGTGGGGAAATCCGCTCTATGACTGGGACGCTATGAAGAAGGACCACTACAAGTGGTGGATAAAGCGCATCGGCAAGGCGACAGACTGCTTTGATATGTTGCGTATCGATCATTTCCGTGCTTTTGATACCTACTATGCGATCCCGTTCGGTGAAAAGACCGCCGAACACGGCAAGTGGGAGAACGGCCCGGGCATGGATCTTTTCACTGCTATAAAGAACGATCTCGGCGATGTGAACATCATCGCAGAGGATCTCGGCGATATCTTCGACAGCGTAAAGGTGCTGCTGAAGGACAGCGGCTTCCCCGGAATGAGAGTGCTGCAGTTCGGCTTCAATCCCGAGTTCAATGATAATGATCATCTGCCGCATCACTATCCCGAAAACTGCTGCGCATACACAGGTACGCACGACAACGCCACCATCATGCAGTGGTTCAAGGAGGCGGATGATAAGTCCAGACGCATGGCGAAGCGCTACCTCAAGCCGCGTCTGTTTGAGAGCATCAATATGTGCTTCATCAGAAATGTATATGCCTGCCCCGCAAGGCTTGCCATCATTCCGATGCAGGATGTATTAGGCCTCGGCAAGGAGGGCAGGATGAATGTCCCCTCCACTCTCGGCGGCAACTGGAACTGGCGCATGAAGCAGGGCGGAGCAAACTCTGCGAGAGCGGCAAAGCTCAGGGTGCTGGCGCAGACCTATTTCAGATAAGACTATACGGCTTCCGTTTTTTCGGGAGCCGTTTTTGTGCGTCGGATTTTCTCTTGACATATTTATACAAATATCATATAATTGAATCAATATAATTCTTTGGAGGATATCCTATGAAACGAAAAATATCCGCACTGCTTTGCTGTGCTTTTATTCTTACATCATGTGCGGCGCCTGCCGAGAGTCAGCCGATATCTGAGGCTACCACATCTGCCGTAACGGAGACCACTTCATCCGCAACAGAGCAGTCTACATCTTCAGACACTGAACAGACCGCTGCATCAGAGCAGACAGAGCCTGAACAGACCACATCTGAACAGACCACCGCCGCAACATCCACCGCTGCCCCTGAGCCTACTACCGAACAGCCCGCCGAAGCGGATACCGCAGAAAGCGAGGAGGATGCAGAAACATCTGCTCCCGAAACTGCGGAGGAGCCTGCGCAGACCGAAGCAACCACAGCTGCAACTACTACCACTGTGACTACCGCTGCTACAACGACAGTTGCAACGACTACGACTGCTGCAACGACTACCACCACCGCAGCAGAGCCTGAGGAAGAACCCGAGCCTGCAAAGCCTGTGTTCCCTGCGTTTGAGTATGACAACAGCTCTGCCCTTCGCATGAAGGCTTACGGCATCGATACCTCGGTGCAGGAGGTCAGATACGCAAAGCTTGCGGAGGAAACTAAGCTTCCTATAATCCATGTCTCCACTGAAGGTGAGCAGCCGATAATGTCCCGTGAGGAGTACAACAACTGCCTCGTGGATATGTTCAACTGCGATGAGGAGTATATGCTCCGTGCGGAAGTGGGCGGCATCAAGATCAGAGGAAACTCCACCGCATATTACGGCGACCCCAATCAGGTGCTGAGAAATCAGGTGCCGTACCGCATCAAATTCGATAAAAAGACGAATATGATGGGTCTGAATGACGGCGCTGAGTGCAAGAGCTGGGTGCTGCTGAAGGCAACATGGCAGATCATGCCCGATTACATAGCCTTTCAGTTTGCGGAAACGCTGATGAAGGATGAATACTACAGCTCCGACTGCACTTTTGTATACGTCTATGTGAACAGGGAGTTCAAGGGACTGTACCTGCTGTGCGAGCAGAATCAGGTCAACCCCAACCGTGTTGATCTTCCTGAACCTGAAGAGGACTACCTCGGCACCGATATCGGATATTTCTATGAGATCGACAACTATGCTCAGCAGGATCCCTACTGGTTCACCGTAGATTACTGCGGCGAGACTCTGACTGACCTTGAAGGCACTGAGCGTGAGCTGGTCTCTGCGGAATATTCGATCAAGAGCGATATCTATTCCCAGAAGCAGGTCGACTTCATTTCTGCTTATACAAACAATGTCTATAAGCTGATGGTGCAGGCGATAAAGTACGGCAATTATCTTGAATTCAATGATAATTATCATCTGGTCTCTGCGAAGGATAAGTACA
>JAZSEG010000195.1:0-8803 GCA_045531575.1 Oscillospiraceae bacterium
TGAAGCCACATCCGCAAGCTCATCAATGCGTGCATTGAGAGAGTTCAGCAGCGGCGAATCTGCCCTGCCGAGGCATTCCTTCACAAGGGGCAGGCGGTTGCAGGTCTGTCCCAGCGCATAGATATCACGAGGGGATGCAGATTTGTACATGACCCTCGTCATAAGGCGCTCAAGGTCATATATACCATTAAGCGATTCGCAGATATCATACAGCACGGAAGGGTCTTTCACAAGCCTGTCCACCGCATCATGACGGCGCAGTATCTCCGCTGCATTTATCAGCGGCTGCTCAAGCCAGGTCTTTAAGCGGCGCTTGCCCATAGAGGTCACTGTCTTATCCAGCACCCACAGCAGCGAGCCACGCTTCTCCTTGTTGCGCATGGTCTCGGTAAGCTCCAGATTGCGGCGGGTGGTGAGATTTATGCCCATGAACTCGCCTGCCGAATGGATCTTCATGGTGACAAAGCGCTTGACAGTCGCCTTCTGAGTCTCGCCGAAATAGCGGAACATCGCACAAAGCGCACGTCTCGACATCGGCATATCGGAAATGCCCAGCTCGTCTTCGGACGAAACATCGAACTGTGCCGTTATTATGTCAGTATCATCAGCATTGAATTCGGAGCTGTCCAGCAGCTCACACACGCACTTTTTCAAACGGTCACGCACAAAGCTGTGAGCCTCTTTAAGGGACAGAAAACCCTCCTCGATAAGCAGCTCCACAGGATCGAAACGGGAAAGCTCGGCGATTATTTCCTGCTCCATCGTCTTGCCGCTCTTCTCAAAAACGTGCACCTCGCCCGTGGAGATATCCGCAAACACCAGTGCCGCACGCTTCTCGCCGTTATCGGCGCAGATGCAGGCAATGTAGTTGTTGGTCTCCTCGCTGAGCATGCTTGCCTCGATAACTGTACCTGCCGTTACAAGACGGATGACATCACGCTCCACAAGGCCCTTTGTGGTGGCAGGGTCGCTCATCTGCTCGCAGATAGCCACCTTGAAGCCCTTGTCGATCAGCTTTTTGATGTACACCTCGCTGCTGTGATAAGGAACGCCGCACATGGGTGAGCCTGCCCTTGCAGTGAGCGCAAGCTCCAGCTCACGGGATACTGTCTCCGCATCGCTGAAGAACATCTCATAGAAATCTCCCAGACGGAAGAACAGGATATAATCGCTGTATTTCTCCTTTATATCCAGATACTGCCGCAGCATCGGAGATATCTTTTCGGTTTCCTGTGCCATGTTTCACGTTCCTTTCTCATACGCTTTGTATCGTATAATGCCAATCACATAATATATTTATTTGCAAGCCTGAAGCTTACGGGCACGACGGGTCTGACAGGATTTTCGAGAGATGATCGCCGATGGCAAGGCATAACGACGCAGGCGGGCTTTGTGCCCGTCAAGGAGTTATAACGCAGCCAGCGGTAATCAGATCCGAAAAGACGTCAGACACGGCGTGGTCGTATGCTTCAAAAATTAACCGCAACCGCCGCAGGTGCCGCAGCTGCCGGAGCAGGTGTGCGCTACCTCTGCGGGGCAGGTCATGGGATCGTCGCCCTGAATGGAAGCTGTCAGGATGGTGTTGATCTGATTCATCATCTTATCCATGCCAGCCTTTGCCATGGTGTAGTCAGCCATGTTTTCGTTTGTCATTACTGCGTTGTAGGCAGCGTGCATCTTTGTGTTCAGCTCTGCTATCTTCTCTGCATCCTGACCCTCCTCGGGCTTGCTCTGCTCCATCATAAGGTTCTGACGGATGAGATTGAACTCGCCGATAAGATCCTGCAGTGCCTCGTCCTCATCGTTCTTCTTGCTTGCCTCTGCATAAGCGATATAGCGCTCATCCTCCTGAATAGCCTTTCCGAGCTGTCTTGCTAATTCGATAACGTCCATGATTGATATCTCCTTTTTATTCTTTGATTTTTCCTCTGAGCGCCCATGCAAGCGCTTCAGTTATCTCAACGTCAACAAAGCTGCCTATGTGCGACCTGTCTCCGTTAAAGTCAACAATGATGTTCTGCCTGCTCTTGCCTGTAACGAGCGTGGGATCTGTTCTTCCCTCGCCCTCGCACAGAACACGCAGGGTCTTTCCGATATAGTCTTTGTAGCTGCTGCAGCCGATATTCTGCTGCACATCCAACAGCTCCCTGAACCATTTTCCTTTTTCCTCTGCCGATATCGGGTCGGGCATTTCCGCTGCCTTTGTTCCCTTTCTCGGACTATAGATGAATGTGAACAGCGAGTCATATCCCACCTGCTCAATGAGCGAGATGGTCTCGCGGAAATCCTCATAGGTCTCGCCGGGGAAGCCTACGATTATATCCGAAGTCAGCGCCACATCAGGCAGCTTCTCCTTTACATAATCGATAAGTTCCAGATAATGCTCCCTCGTGTAGCCGCGGTTCATCTGCTTCAGGATGCGGTTGCTGCCGCTCTGCACGGGAAGATGGAAGTGCCTCGTCACCTTTTCGCAGGCTGCGATGGTATCCACAAGCTCCCTTGTGGCATCCTTCGGGTGGCTGGTCATATAACTGATGCGGAACTCGCCCTCTATGGCGTTTATGCGCCTGAGCAGCTCCGAAAAGCTCGTCCCCTGGTCCTTACCGTAGCTATTCACGTTCTGACCCAGCAGCAGAAGCTCCTTGCAGCCATTCTGCACAAGCTCCCTGCACTCCGCCAGGATATCCTCGATATCACGGGAGCGCTCACGCCCTCTTACATACGGCACGATGCAGTAAGTGCAGAAATTGTTGCAGCCGTACATTATCGGGATGCTTGCCTTCAGCCTGCTCTCCCTGCGAAGCGGCATGCCCTCTGCGATAACTCCGTCGCTTTCGGGTATGGATACCTGCCTTTTGCGGGTGGTGAGAGCCTGATATATTATCTGCGGCATGGTATGCAGCACATGCGTGCCGAAGATGATATCCACATTCGGGTAGCTGCGGCGCATCTTCGCGGTGATATGCTCCTGCTGCACCATGCAGCCGCACACTCCGATGAGCATTTCGGGATTGGCTTTTTTGGCTTTTTTCAGTGCTCCTACATTGCCGAACACTCTGTCCTCTGCATTCTCACGCACGGCACAGGTGTTGTACAGCACAAAGTCAGCGCCCTCGGGACTTTCGGAAAATCCATAGCCCATCTGCGCCAGCATACCCTTTATCTTCTCGCCGTCGCTTACATTCTGCTGACAGCCGAAGCTATGCACATGCGCAATAGGCGGATGCTCACGCTGAGCGTTCAGCTGAGCCACCTTGCCCATATATTCTCTCTGCTCCGCCATTTCGGCGGCTGTGATATTTGTCGTCATTAGTGTGTTCCTTTGTATTTATTCATCCGCATTCACTTTGGCGAACGTTAATCCTATGACCTTTGCTGCTCCTGCCGCTTTCAGCTCTGCTGCTATAGCGGAAAGAGTTGATCCTGTAGTAGTCACATCATCTACTATAAGTATATTCTTGCCTATAATATACTTTTTGTCGACGATTTTGTATGAATTCCGAGCATTTTCGATACGCTCCTTAGCTTTCAGCTTCTTCTGCTCCTGCTTCACCTTAGTGACCCTCAGCAGGCGCTTATAGTTGAAATTCCTGCGGCATGCGATGTCCTTTGCTATCCTCGCTGCGTGATCGTAGCCTATCTCCAGCCTGCGCTTCAGCGAACACGGCACAGATGTGACGATATCTATACGCTCAGTGATATCTCCCGAAAGCTCCGTCATAAGCGCCGCAAACGCATCGGGCGCATAGCTGTACGAGCCGTCCTTCATGCGATGCACCGCCGCCACCGCTTTGCCCTTGTATTCGCAGCAGCTGTACAAGGCGTCAAGCATTCCGCCTGCGTCAGGCATTCTTTTCAGAAAAGGAAGTGCGCTGTAGCAATCCTCACACCAGTATGCCGTCGCCACGATAAGTCCGTCGCAGAACGGGCAGCGGTTGGGGAGCAGCAGTGATATAGCAGCACGGCGCAATTCCCTCATCTTATACAAAATGATCCTCCAGCATCGGTTTTAAGCAGGAATAACGCAGAGTGCGACGGTCATTCTCGACCATGCTCTGCACTTTCCGTGCCGAACCGATAACTATAAGTATATTTTTCGCTCTTGTCACCGCAGTGTATAACAAATTACGGTATGTAAGCCTGTCCATTCCGTTGGGGAGCGGTATGATAACAGCAGGATATTCGCTGCCCTGACTCTTGTGGATGGTCACCGCATAGGCGTGTTCGATGCGTTTCAGCATATCCGTATCGTATATCGCCGTTCTGCCGTCGAAGTCTATTTCAAGGCGGTCGTTTGCCCTGTCAGCTGTGCGGACTATTCCGATATCTCCGTTGAAGATGCCATGGGATTTCTCAGCGCCCCTGCGCCACTCAACATCGTAGTCGTTCTTAGTCTGCATTATCTTATCGCCCGTGCGGAATAGCTGATTGAAATACTTCAGCTCCTGCTTGCTCCTCGACGGAGGATTGAGCGCCAGCTGCAGGGACTGGTTTATGCTCTGCGTTCCCACTGTACCCATCTTGGATGGACACAGCACCTGTATATCCTCAATGGCGGAATAGCCATAGGTGTTGGGCAGTCTCGTCTTGCAAAGCTCCACTACAAGGCGTAGAGTATCATCCTCGCTTTCGGTGGGCATGAAGAAGAAGTCGCTCTTTCTGTCGTTCAGCACAGGCATCTCGCCCTTTACTATCCTGTGGGCATTGGTGACGATGAGACTCTCAGCCGCCTGACGGAAGATCTCCTTCAGCTCCACCATGGGAACTCTGCCGCTGGCTATCAGGTCACGCAGGATATTACCTGCGCCCACGGACGGCAGCTGATTGCTGTCACCCACCATGATAAGACGAGTGCGGCTCTTTACCGCCTTCAGCAGCGAGCTCATCAGCAGCGTATCCACCATGGACATCTCGTCGATTATTAGCACATCGCAGGAAAGCGGATTCTCCTCGCCGCGCTTGAAACCGTGTCCGTGAGATGCAAAATCCACCTCAAGCAGCCTGTGTATCGTCTGCGCAGGGCAGCCTGTGAGATCCGCCATACGCTTTGCCGCTCTGCCTGTGGGCGCCGCAAGCTTTACCTTCATTCCACGCTGCTTGCATATTGAGATCATGGCGTTCAGCGTGGTGGTCTTTCCAGTACCCGGGCCGCCTGTCAGGATGAACACATGATTGTTCATGCTGCCGTTTATCGCCTCACGCTGCAGCTCCTCGTACTGGATGCCCTCCGTCCATTCTATTGCCGCTATCTCATCGGCATAATTCACATCGCCGCCGTCGCTGCGCTTTATCATTTCGGCAAGCTTCTGTGCGATATAGCACTCCGCCTGATAATATTCCGTCAGGAATACGAAGCGGTCATCGTATTTATCGTCGAGCACGATATCATTCCTGCTCTCCGCTATGCTGAGAGCGTTCCAGAAGACATCCTCGCTGATCTCCAGTTCGTAGCAGACTGTATCGGTAAGATCGTTCTCCCTTACGCAGGTATGACCGTTGTTGGCGTTCACTCTGAGGCACCAGATGATGCCTGCCAGCACACGCTCCTCGCTGTTTTTGGGGATGCCCAGCTCGCCAGCCAGCCTGTCCGCATCACGGAAAGGGAGATCCACACCGTTCTCGCACAGGATATACGGATTGTCCTTGATGACCTCCATCGTCCTGCCCTCGTACATCTTCCACACCGCCGCAACGGTGATGGGCTGTATGCCGTACTTCGAGAAATACGTCATAGCCTTGCGCAGGCCTGTTATCTTGTTGAACTCCTTGCCGATGGAGATGGCTCTCTCGGTGGTGATTCCCTTGATGGCGGCAAGCTTCACCGAATCGTTCTCCATGATCTCCAGCGTATCCTCGCCAAAGGCGGTAACGATGCGCTTTGCCACCGCAGGTCCGATGCCTGCTATAACGCCCGAGCCGAGATACTTGCGGATAGCCTCCTTGCTCTTAGGCAGAGAACGCTCGAACACCTCCGCCTTGAACTGGCGGGCGTATTTCGGGGAGTTGACGTAATCGCCCCAGAGGGTAAGCTCCTCACCCTCGTGAACATCGCCCAGCATACCCACGGCAGTCACCAGCACATTGTCGCAATCCATGTCAAGAACGACATAGCCGTTATCCTCGTTATAGAACACGATATCCTCCACCGTTCCGCAGATGGAGAGCAGGTTTTCTGCCATAGGTACACACCTCCGTTCATTTTATCTTTTATCTTTATCATTGCGTTTGTCCCTGAAAAGCTCATCCGCTGCGCATCTCAGCAGCATGACGAGTCCGAAAATGGAAAGGAACATCCACGCCATCACATACAGGAACTCCACATATACCGCCTCCTTACGGCAGTATATGCGATTGAATTTGGTTTTGCTATTCGGCTTTCTGCGCCGCTGTAAGAAGTATAGTGGCAAGTATGGGAAGCAGAGGTACAGCGGGCATCCACGGATAAAACACCGTTATAAGGATCGCACCGAGCGGAGCACACTCAATGATAAACCACAGCTCCACACCGATCATTACTGCCGCCACAAGAGAGATAATAACGCACAGCAGCTTGAAATTCAGCTTATTACGCAGCAGCGTTATCACAAGAATAACAACGGCACTCAGAACAAGAGCTCCGAAAAAGCCCATGACCTCTGTTCCGCCGATAAACAGACACAAAAGCGGCTCCGCAATAATTGCCGCCCAGTAAATGCACGCAAGCACATTGCCCTTTGCCCTGCATATTCCAATGAGGAACAATGCCGATACGATCACATAGATAATATCTATAGGCACGCTTAATATCAGTATATCCGTTATATCTCCCACACCGTTACATAACCAGAATATCATCACTGCCGCCACATACAGCAGATTGACTGTGGCAGTTAATATTGCCGCATTGTGCAGTCCCTTTTTCATGCCCATACCCTCAGGAAATTACGCTCTCTTAAGCAGTATGCAGTTCCAGCCCTCTTCGTTTTCCTGAGATACAACAGCAAAGCCGTTCTCATTAAGAGCCGCCAGCACCTCGTCAAGGCGCTCGTCGATGATGCCTGAAACGATAAGCTGTGCGTCAGGCTTCATGAAGCGTGCGAAGATGCCGCTCATGCCGATGATGACATCCGCAACGATGTTTGCGCACACCACATCATAGCCTGTGCCGATCTTCTCGCAAAGAGCCTCGTCCTCGATAACGTTGCCGCAATAAGCCTTGTACTTGTCGGCGGAGATGTTGTTCTTCTCCACGTTTTCTGATGCGGTCTTTACGGCGTTCTCAAAGATATCGCACATAGTTATCTCAGATGCACCGAAAAGCATGGATGCTATGGAGAGGATACCGCTGCCGCAGCCGAGGTCAAGCACTCTTTCGCCGCCCTTGATGACGTTCTCGAGAGTTTCCATAACCAGCTTTGTGGTGTGATGCTGTCCAGTGCCAAAGGTGGAGGCAGGGTCGATCTCCAGTATCTTGTCGCCGTCCTGCGCTTCAACGTCCTCCCATGAGGGCTTTACAACAAGGCTCTTGCCAACTCGGAAGGGCTTGTAGTACTTCTTCCAGTTGTTTGCCCAGTCCTCTTCCTTTACGTTTGCATACTCCATGCGGATGTTGCCGTAGTAGCCGTCGGCATTGTTAGCCTTGTACTCCTCGATGAGAGACTTTATAGCAGCGCTCATCTCTGCTCCCTGTGCATTGTCGTGAACATAAATGGTGATGTGCGGCTCAACTGTCTTGAGTCCCATCAGCTCATCGTCAACGTAATCCCAGTTTGCGTCCTTGTCAGCAAGGAAATCCTCAAAATCCGCACTGTCGCAGATGATGAAGCCTGTTATGCCGTAGTCAGTCAGCGCGCCTGTGATGCCGTCGATTGCGGCGGAAGATGTGTAGATGTCTATCTGAATAAAATTGTCCATAATGTCCTCCAATGTTCATGGTGCAACACTTGCCCATAATAATCTAGTATATATTATACTATAAACACACAAATAAATCAAGGAAAAAATGATACAATTTCAGCAACAAAAACAGCGGGATTTTCTCCCGCTGTCATGCTATTTAATTTGCTCTGCGAGTAACTTCAGCACGGCTGTTTCCCTTATCAGGAACTCCGCATTTTGTCTTTCGTTGGTGCGTATAGCGTCCTCTATCGTCACATAACGCAGCTCGAAACCCTCTTCAGCCTCGTAATCATCAAGCCGCTGCTCCGAAATACTGCCGTCCGTGTCGCAGAAATAGTAAAAGCTGTCCTGCTCGAACACTGCATCAGCGAACATATCGCTCTTTCGCAGCTCCACTACCTCGCCGAACTCTCTGATAGATGATGGAATGACATTCAAGCCCACTTCCTCACGCACCTCACGGACGAGTGCTTCCTGATGAGTTTCGTCGCCCTCGACACCACCTCCCGGGAATTTGTAGTAATCATCACGGGTGCTGTATACCATGACCAGCTTTCCGCTGCTGAACATCACCGCTCTTACAGCACTCCGCACGGAATGCTGCCATGTCTCATCATAGTCCTTTTTGTCGATGGTGAATAAAAGCTTCATGGTGCACCTCCGTATAATAACATTGAATTACGATCTGCCAAGGCGAACGAGAAGTGTACAGATACGAGGAAACCGTCGAGCGGCTAGGCTTTGTGCCTGCCGCTTGACGGTTGACGAAGTAGATGTGCGCTTATCGGCAGCCTTATACCTCGAACTTGCCGTCTGCAAAATCAAATGTTCTGAAGTAATCCTCAGGGGTCTCTGCACGGCGGATGAGCTTTACGCTTCCATCCTCACGCAGCAGCAGCTCCGCACTTCTCAGCTTGCCGTTGTA
>JAZSEG010000283.1:0-7817 GCA_045531575.1 Oscillospiraceae bacterium
CGCCCCTACGATGATTTGTTATTTTATTTCGTGCGTCAAATTCCGATTTGTCGCCAAAATAAAAAAATATTGCCAAACAGGAAAATATATGATATAATGTATGATGTATAAATAAAAAACTCGCTCCCTTATCGGAGCGAAAGGAGAATATCATGAAGATCGAAAACTTAAAGGAAAAGCTCAGCGCTGCCGCTCTCAAGGCATACCGCTGCGAGCTTCGCAGCTGCACATCCGAGCAGCTGCACAATGTGCTTTCAGGCGTTGTCATGGAAGAGCTTGCTCCTGTATGGGAGAAGAGCAGAGCCGCTCACGACCGTGCCCGCAAGGCAAGCTATCTTTCCATGGAGTTCCTTGTGGGACGCGCAGTTTACAACAACCTGCTCTGCCTTGACCTGCTGAAGGACGCTGAGTCCGCTCTTGGCGAGCTTGGCGCAGAGCTTTCGGATATGGAGGAGATCGAGGACGCAGCTCTCGGAAACGGCGGCCTCGGACGTCTTGCAGCCTGCTTCCTTGACAGTGCGGCTACTCTCGACCTGCCCCTTGACGGCTACGGCATCCGCTACAAGTACGGACTTTTCAAGCAGGGTATCAAGAACGGTTTCCAGACCGAAACTGCAGATAACTGGCAGAAGTTCGGCGATCCCTGGGGCGTTCGCTGCGACCGTGAGACCGTTGTCATCAACTATGGCGACAGCGCTGTAAACGCAGTTCCCTATGATTATCCCGTTATCGGCTATGGCACAGAGAATATCGGTACACTGCGTCTGTGGCAAGCTGAGGCAGCAGAGGAGTTTGACTTCGACCTGTTCAACCGTGGCGATTTTGCAAGAGCAAGCGACGCAAAGACCTACGCAGAGGATATCTCCCGAGTTCTGTATCCCAACGACGAGACAAGAGACGGCAAGAAGCTGAGACTTCGTCAGGAGTATTTCTTCAGTGCTGCAGCAGTTGCAGACCTCATCAGAAAGCACAAGGCTATCTTCGGAAGTCTCGATAATTTTGCAGAATACAATGCTATCCAGATGAACGATACCCATCCCGTTATCGCACTGCCCGAGTTCATCCGTGTACTCATCCGTGAGGAGGGCTACACCTTTGACAAGGCGTTTGAAATGGCACAGAAGGTATTCGCATACACCAACCACACCATCATGCCCGAGGCTCTCGAAAAGTGGGATGCATCCCTCATCGAGGAGGTAGTTCCCGATGTTTACGCTGTCATCATCATGCTCAACGAGAAGTTTGAGTCCGAGATGTTCAAGCTGAAGGTGCCTGCTGCAAAGAAGAACGTTATGAAGCTCATCAACGGCAATACAGTACATATGGCGAATATCGCAATGTTCGGCTCATCCTATGTGAACGGTGTTGCTCAGATACATTCCGAGCTGCTCAAGACCACCGTCCTGAAGGAGTGGTATGAGTTCTATCCCGAGCGCTTCCAGAACAAGACCAACGGTATCACTCAGAGAAGATGGCTGGCACTCTGCAACAGCGAGCTTTCCGCACTCATCACAGAGCTTCTCGGCAGCGACGAGTGGATAACCGATCTCGACAAGCTGGCTGAGCTGAAGAAGTACGCAGATGACGAAAAGACACTGCGCCGCTTCATGGATATCAAGCACGAGAAGAAGGTGCAGCTGGCTGAATATATCGAAAAGTGCGAGGGCATAAAGATCAATCCCAATGCCGTGTTTGACATCCAGATCAAGCGTCTGCACGAATACAAGAGACAGCTGCTGAATGCGCTCTCCATCCTGTATCTCTATTACGAGATCAAGGACGGCAACGTGAAGGATTTCACTCCCACTGTATATATCTTCGGAGCAAAGGCTGCCCCAGGCTACTATCGTGCAAAGGGCATCATCAAGCTCATCAACGAGATAGCAAATATCGTAAACAGCGATCCCGATACAAAGGATCTCATTCAGGTGGTGTTCATCAGCAACTACCGTGTTTCCTATGCGGAGAAGCTTGTGGCTGCGTGTGATGTATCGGAGCAGATCTCCACAGCAGGTACAGAAGCAAGCGGCACAGGCAACATGAAGCTCATGCTGAACGGCGCAGTTACCCTCGGCACGATGGATGGTGCAAACGTTGAGATCGTTGAGGAAGCAGGCGAGGAAAACAACTATATCTTCGGCGCAAAAGTCGAGGAGCTTGACGAGATCATGCCCGAGTATGATCCCCGTGCGGTAAGCGAGAGCGATCCCAAGATCAAGCGTGTTCTTGACGCTCTTATCGACGGCACTGTGAACGATGGCGGCAACAAGGTGTTCAGAGAGCTGTATTTCGCGCTCATGGCGGGCGCAAGCTGGCATCAGCCCGATCACTATTATGTTCTGGGCGATCTCGACAGCTATGTGCAGACAAAGCTCCGTGCTAACAAGGATTACAAGGATTCCCTTGCATTTGCGAAGAAGTGCTGGATGAATATGTGCAGCGCAGGCAAGTTCAGCTCTGACAGAACTATCGCAGAATATGCAGAGGATATCTGGCACATCAAGCCTGTTGAGCTTTGATCGGGAGAGCAAGCATGAAAAGACATCTTGGTACGGCGCTTCTTGCCGCAGTCTGCTTTATCTCGGCAGGCTGCAGTGATGCTGCCCCTTATGATGGCACGGTCGAGTCTGCGGAAGCGTCTTCGGCAGTCACCGAAGTAACTGACAGCAGCTCTGCTGTGACATCGTCTGTGGTATCGGATATAACCGCAGACACGAGCGTTTCGGAAGAAACTACAACTGCAGCTACCACGACAACTGCAGCTACTACGACAACTGCAGCGCCCGTTATCGACGAGCCTGTAATTGTTGAGCCTGATACGGGAAGGATAGAACTCAGCGGTGATGCTGAAGATATCTTCACGGCTGAGGAGGATCTGTACGTCGAGGGCGAGTCTGTTGTTCTGTATTTCCAGAAGGGCGTTACAGTCCGTGGCGATATGCTTAAGGTGACTGAGAGGATAATGGATTCTCTCACTGCGGCAACGGGTATGAGCTTCGATAAGGGCGATAACGCCGAGCCTTACACCGAGTGCAAGCATCTGTATTTTGACCGA
Organism: Oscillospiraceae bacterium; assembly: GCA_045531575.1. GTDB lineage: Bacteria > Bacillota > Clostridia > Oscillospirales > Ruminococcaceae > CAG-115. Next base: position 3,056 of record JAZSEG010000283.1, read on the forward strand.
TACGGCTTTACCGATATCAACGCCGATGCGGATAAGATAGATATCCTTATACTGGATCTTGGCGATGATTATGTTCAGTGGGCGGCTTCCAACACCGCTGTGCTGGATCATTCGGATTATGATTACGACAGTACTTATAATCAGACCATATATCACGAGCTTGCCCATGTGCTTCAGTACCGGAACGGCATGAGTCTCAGCCGCACGCTGGACGAGGGCTTTGCCACCTATATCGCAGACAAGGCAATGAGAGCAGACGGTGTGCCTGCGTGGGTCTCCATCCAGTATTATGCGCCGTATGAGTATGATGACAGTGCGGTGTTTCAGGGCGAAGAAGGCTTTGTCAGCATGCACGCTGAGGGCGATGCAAATTATCAGTACGGTATAAGGCTGATGACCTTCCTGCACGAGGAGTACGGCGAGGATATCTATATGCGGCTTCTGGATAAGGCACACAAGCAGGGCTTTTCCGATTCCTTCAGCGGGGCTGATCTTTCAGAGGCGAGCAAGGCTCATACCGAGCAGCTCAAGACCGTGCTCAGATCCGCCACAGGCGACGTGAATGTTCTGGAGAGATTCGCAGAATGGTATAGCAGCAGCTGGAAAGATCATGTGGAAAGCTATATGCTGTATATGGAATCCCTCGGTCTTGAAGTAAGATGATATATCACATCCTCTGCATTTCGGTGCAGGGGATGTTTTTGTTTAAAAAACCGCATTTTTTCATACGCTTATCACATAGACGGGTTATACTGATAATGTTCGAAATAAAGTCTCAGTGATTTTGAGGTGAGATATAGTGAGTCTGAATTTCAGGGCGATGGCTGCTTTGTGCTCAGTGGCGGTATCGCTCAGCTCGGGCTGTGAAAGCGTGCGCCCTGTCGATACGGGCGTTTCAGGCACGATGCCGCCGCTGTTTTCTTCGGAGAATATCAGCGGTCAGGAGATCATACCGAGCTGCGCTCCCGGCGAGGAGGATTTCGTTCCTGCAGAGGCTGCGGATCGCATTATAGAGATAAGCGCTGACAGCGTTAAGATATCAGGCGGCGGTGCAGCGGTAAGAGACGGCAATGTGGTCATCAGCGATGGTGGCGCATATGTTCTCAGCGGCAGCGGAGAGCAGCGTATCCTGCTTGAAAGCGACGAAGATGTTTCGCTTATACTGGACGGAGTGCAGCTTAACGCACCGATAGAATGCAGCACCACAGCGCAGCTGAAGCTTACGCTCAGGGAAAACAGTGAAAATTCGCTGAATGCATTGTATTCGCCTGCCGGAATAATCAGCAGCGGTGATATCATCATCAATGGCAGCGGCAGTTTGTATATCAGCGGTGACAGAGCCATCGATGCCGCAGGTGCAGTGAAGCTTTGCGGCGGTGATGTGGAGCTTTCGGCACAGTTAAACGGTGTTGTGGGCAGTGCTGTTATTTGTGCAGGCTCTGTTCTTGGAATACAGAGCGGTGCGGATGGCATACTGGCTGCAGGCGAGTATGGCTGTGTCAGCATCAGTGCAGGCACGGTGGATATAACCTCGGATGGCAATGCCATCACTGCGGAGGGTGCAGTGGCGGTTTCGGGCGGCGAGGTAAGGTTATCCTGCGGTGGAGGAAGCTCGGCAGTGCTTCTGATGGAATCGGGCGGTAAATATCCTTACGGCAGGCATGGCGGATATTACACCAATGGTGACGAGGAATATGATTTTGATAAGCTGGTATCTGGCGATGCTACTTCTCCCGTAGGCAAAAAAGGCATCATAAGCGGCAGGGTGCAGATAGACGGCGGCGTTGTGGATATCGATTCGGCGGATGACAGCATATCTGCTGCGGAGGCTATAACGATAAACGGCGGCGAGCTGCACATAAACTCAGGCGATGATGGCTTGCGTGCAGACGGCTGCATCACCATCACTGACGGTACGCTGAATGTGGAAAAGAGCTACACTGCCATAGAGGCGCTTTCTGTGGATATTGAAGGCGGCATGCTGCAGCTTATGTCATATCGTGACGGAATAAAGGCGGCAGGCGGCAACGATATCGGATTTTCGAATTCCGACACGGTGGAGCCTGACCGATATATAAGCATCAGCGGCGGCAGCATTGCTATTGACGCAGGCGGCGATGGCATCGATACAGGCGGCACAGCTGCGATGAGCGGCGGCGAGGTCGTTATTTATTCCGAGAATGACGTGCAGTTCGGCTCGATGGATTATGACGATTCCTTTGCGCTGAGCGGCGGCATGCTGGCGGCATTCGGCTCGGCAGGACTGACAAAGGCACCTAGCATGGTGTCGGTACCCTGCCTTTCTGTAAAAGCGGAGCTTTCGTCAGGTGCCGAAGTCAGCATAGCTGATGATGACGGAAACGTGCTGTTCAGCACGGTGCTTCCGAAGGCATGCAGTACGGTGGTGTTTTCCTGCGATGCACTTGAAAAGGGCGACAGATATCATGTGCTTGCCGATGGGGTGGAGATAGTTTCGGTCACAGCCTTGCAGGGCGTCAGCGGAGATGGCCCCAACGGCAGAGGCGGTGTCGTGGATAATATGACGGAGAGCAATCCGTCGGGCGGCGTGGTTGCCTGAATAGATCTGTAATATTACAAGCTTCCTTTCGGTGCTTTGCCGAAGGGAAGCTTTTTTACTTGTATACGCAGACCGAGAATTGTTCATTTCTCAGATATATGCTCAAAAATTCTACTTGAATAACGAGGTAAATTATGCTATAATTATGAAGAATATATTAAAGGAGATAATGCTGTCTCCTGTGTACAGAAAGGACACCGTAAGATGAACCTTATAACTGCAAAAAAGATCAAGAAGGAATACTCGCCCTACCGCTGGCAGGTGGGCGGAAACGATCCCTACACCGAAGAGCTGACCATGTTCACCCTCAACGGCAAGGGCGTTACTTATGCATTCGCTGCTCTTGAGAGCGGACACCTTGCTCATGTTTACTTCGGCAAGCGCACAGATGATGAGGATCTTTCCTATCTCCTGCGCCTTGACGAGAACCCCTATACACCTAAGGTAAACCAGCGTGATATGGGTACTTTCATGGATACAACTCCCTTTGAGTATCCCTGCCACGGCATCGGCGACTATCGTGAGCCTGCTATCATGCTGATGGACAACAAGGGCATGAGCAGCCTTGATCTGCGCTATGTTTCGCACGAGATCATCAAGGGCAAGCCCGAGCTTTATCAGAAGCTGGAGGACTGCACCGTGCAGCTTCCTGCCACATTCGCAAATGAGGACGAGGCAGAGACTGTTGCGGTAACTCTTGAGGACAAGCGCACAGGTCTGAACGTTATCCTGTACTATACCGTTTTCGCTGATCTCGATATCATCACAAGAAGCGTAAAGCTCATCAACAAGGGCGCTGAGGCGTTCGACGTGCGCCGTGTGCTTTCGGGCTGTGTGGACTTCGATAACGATGAATATGACTTCATTACCCTGAACGGTTCCTGGGCAAGAGAGCGTGTTATGGAGCGCTGCCGCCTGCACCATGGCAAGCAGGGCGTGGATTCTGTGAAGGGTGAGTCCTCTCACCAGAACAATCCCTTTGTGGCACTGGTCTCCCACAACGCAAACGAGGATATCGGCGAGGCTTACGGCTTCAACCTTGTTTACAGCGGCAACTTCTTTGCACAGGCAGAGGTCACACAGCATAAAAAGACCCGCCTTGTGATGGGTATCAACCACTTCGATTTCAGCTGGAAGCTTCAGCCCGAGGCTGAGTTTACCGCTCCCGAGCTGGTTATGGCGTACTCTGCCGAGGGTATCGGCAACATGAGCCGCAACTTCCACGACCTGTACCGTCAGCACCTCATCAGAGGCGAGTACAAGGACAAGCGCCGTCCCATCCTCATCAACAACTGGGAGGCTACATACTTCAACTTCAACACCGATAAGCTTATCGACATCGCAAAGCAGGCGTCCGCTCTCGGCATCGAGATGCTGGTAATGGATGACGGCTGGTTCGGACACAGAGATTCCGATAACAGCTCCCTCGGCGACTGGTTCGTATATGAGAAGAAGATCAACGGCGGTCTGAAGTACCTCGTTGACGAGGTAAACAAGCTGGGCATGAAGTTCGGCATCTGGTTCGAGCCTGAGATGATCTCTCCCGACAGCGAGCTGTTCAAGGCACATCCCGACTGGGCTATCCAGATAGCAGGAATGCCCATGACCCAGAGCCGTGAGCAGTATGTTCTGGATTACAGCCGCAAGGAAGTGCGTGACCATATCTACGGCATGATGAAGAAGATACTGGACAGCGCAAACATCGAATACATCAAGTGGGATATGAACAGACAGCTGACAGAGGTTGGCTCCAACGCTCTGCCTGCGGATCAGCAGAGGGAGCTGTGGCACAGATATGTTCTCGGCGTTTACGACATCATGGAGCGCCTGACTCATGATTATCCCTATATCCTGCTGGAGAACTGCTCAGGCGGCGGTGCTCGCTTTGACGCAGGCATGCTGTTCTATTCGCCTCAGATCTGGACATCCGATGACACCGACGCTATCGAGCGCCTGAAGATACAGCACGGCACATCCATCTGCTATCCCGCGTCCGCTATGGGTGCGCACGTTTCTGATTGCCCCAACCACACCGTTGGCAGAACAACACCGTTCTCTACCCGTGGCAATGTTGCTATGGTCGGTACGTTCGGCTATGAGCTGGATGTTACCCGTATCCCCGAGCAGGACAGAAACGAGATCCCCGGTCAGGTTGAGATGTTCAAGAAATACAATCCTCTCATC
>JAZSEG010000309.1:0-1957 GCA_045531575.1 Oscillospiraceae bacterium
AGTGATGTAATCAAAGCTGAGGTTGTCTACTTCAATAATGTTCAATCTGTTCACCTTTTTACAATTAGGAATTAGGAGTGAGGAATGAGGAATTATTGTATCCGACTTCGTCGGATGTATCTCAATAACGGCTTTGCCGTAATGACAATACATATTTTGTTGACTATCATACATTACGCAACGAGGAACAAATTGAAATCAGCGGCGAAGCTGCACCGAAATTCCTCATTCCTCATTCCTAATTTCTCATTTAAACTTAACGATAGCGGTACTTCCGCAGGGCAGCGGCATTCCTGTCTGCTGCACGGGGAGACCGATCTCCTCGGAGATTATTTCGATGTTGAAGCGCTTTCCTACGGTCTGTTGCAGAAGATAGCTCATAACAGATGCGGAAAGTCCGGTGGTGTAGCTGTTGAGCAGGATAAACAGCGGCTTATCGGAAAGCAGCTGTGTTATCATCACCATCAGGTCATAGATATTATCCTCTAAGCGCCACATCTCGCCGTTGGTTCCTCTGCCGTAGCTGGGAGGATCGAGGATGATTCCGTCGTAGCGTGTGCCGCGGCGTATCTCTCTGCCGATGAACTTCACTGCATCGTCAACTATCCAGCGGATAGGCTTATCCGAAAGACCCGACAGCTTTGCGTTAGTTCTCGCCCAGTCCACCATGCCCTTTACAGCGTCACAGTGACATACGGATGCTCCTGCCTTTGCGCAGGCAAGAGTTGCGCCACCTGTGTAAGCAAAGAGATTCAGCACGTTGATGGGTCTGTTCGCACCTCGAATCTCATTCATGCAGTAATCCCAGTTTACAGCCTGCTCGGGGAAAAGTCCAGTGTGCTTGAAGCCTGTGGGCTTTACCATGAATGTCAGCTCGCCGTACTTTATCTGCCAGCTCTCAGGCAGCTTTCTGCGGTAATCCCACGAGCCGCCGCCCTGAGAGGAGCGGTTATACTTTGCGTGGGCGGTGTGCCACTCAGACGCTTCGCCCTCGCACTTCCAGATTATCTGCGGATCGGGACGGATAAGCGTTACATCGCCCCAACGCTCCAGACGCTCGCCGTCGGAGGTGTCTATCAGGCAGTAGTCCTGCCACTTGTCGGAAATTCTCATGTTTTGTCGTCCTTTGTATTATTCTTGCCAACCCATTCAATACAGCTTGGCAGCTCAATATCTGCACCAAAATCGGGGGAATCCATTAATCCCATGAACTCCTCAGCACATTTCAGCATTTTTTCCTGCGATACAAGCAAGCTCTTCGGAAAACGCATACCCTCGGCATCTCTTTCGTTTATCGTAAAATGGTTGGGATCATTCTTATCACCGATAGCCTTGTATTTATAACAGATACCGTTAAGATTATGTTGATATGAAATATAGTAGCCCATTTCAAAATTCTGTATAAGAATTCTTGGCATATGACAGCGAACGCCTTTGCCATTATCCGTTATATCAACATTTTTGCAAAGATATATCATTCCTTTTGCAAAGCGCAAAGCTGCATACAGTTCAGAACTATCCGAAACCTCATTCAGCTTTAAATCCGTAGAAACAAACATCCTATTCTCCCAACATCAGCAAAGCACCGCTCTTACCTCGTCTGCAATGAGATTAGTGAGCCTTGTCACCATCTCCTCGTCCTTGCCCTCAAGCATTACACGCAGGAGAGGCTCGGTGCCGCTCTCACGCACGAGAACTCTGCCGTTATTGCCCAGTTCACGCTCGGCTTCAGCAATCTTTTCCATGATCGAGGGGGTCTTATCCCACTTGCCCTTTGCCTGCTCGGTAATACGAACATTCTCAAGAAGCTGAGGATAATCCTTGATATCCTGAACAAGCTCGGAAAGCTTCTTGCCTGTTTCTTTCATTACTTTAAGCAGCATTGCGGCGGTCATCTGTCCGTCGCCTGTGGTGGCGTAATCAAGCAGGATGATATGTCCCGACTGCTCGCCGCCGA
>JAZSEG010000316.1:0-70608 GCA_045531575.1 Oscillospiraceae bacterium
GGTGGTTGTCTTCCTAAGACCGCTTGGCCTCCGACTTGTTTGCTCCAACATGACCAAGCACCATTATGGTGCATGGTTAGTGGTTGGCTTTCGCCAACATAACTCCAATGATCTATATTAGATATCCATTGAAATTTCTACGCCTGCGGGAAGCTCCAGTGTCTGCAGAGCCTCAACAGTCTTTGCGGAAGGACGGATAACGTCGATGAGACGCTTGTGAGTTCTCAGCTCGAACTGCTCACGGGAGTCCTTGTACTTGTGAACCGCTCTCAGGATAGTGATAACTTCCTTGTTTGTGGGGAGCGGAACGGGACCAGCTACTCTAGCACCTGTGCGTGTTGCTGTCTCAACGATCTTCTTAGCTGCTGCATCAACAACGCTGTGCTCGTAACCCTTGATCTTGATTCTTACCTTCTCATTTGCTGCCATGATTTTTCAACTCCTTCTGTAGTTTGATGTACTGGCAAAAGCTTATTTTGAAAAATCCACTGTACCGTGTGTTTCATCTTTTCCGCACCTGCTTGTTAGTTATCCGGATCTTTCCGAACACTTTAACAGCGGGGAGGGGAGCGAACTTCACGTTTTCTGTAAATCTTCTGCGCCCGATTTCAAATCGGACCTGCTCCGTCGAAATTACCGCATTGTTATGCGCAACCTCCGACCTCAACGCCTATGCCGTTTGTATTATGGCGCATAGCTATAGCTACACACCCGCAAAAATAATTTTACCATATCCCGAGATTAAATGCAAGGACTATTTTCGCAGTCCAAAGAGAAATTTGCAGATATATGCAGCTTGTTTTTGTGCAACCTGCACAAAGCCGCACAAAATCGCAGTACAATGCGGAATATCGCAGTTTTATATGCCTATTTGTATATTTTTCGGCTTACATTTCAGGGGTATACTATTTAAATATATAATGCATCACTATACACTCAACAAATTCACCGCTTTAGCTATAACTTCTGCCCATATCTCCGACAATTCATCCTCGTTTGCGGGTGCCGCAAGATAGTTCGTATGTGCCTGATTGCCTGTGATGCCCGAAAGCTCGCTCACCATAGGCACGCCCACCGCAATAACGGGCACGCCTACAAATCCTCGGTCAAGCGCAGGGGAGTCGCTATGCACACCCGAGCCCGGCTGCACACCGGTATTGCTTACCTGCACCGTCTTTCCTATCTTCAGGGGATCACAGCAGGCAAGCGCATCCACCGCCAGTACACACGATACATTCAGCTCACATGCTACACCACGCACCATGCGAGCTGTTTCTATGCCCGTCTTAGCCGAAACATCCGTCTCAATAGCAACCACTCTGCTGTTTGTGCTGCCGCAGTTCAATTTTCGTATCACTCTGACTCCAAGACTATCCCGCGCCACATCAGGATTGCCCAATCCTGCAACCAGTATATGACCTTTGATCGGAAGCAGCTGATGCAAAGCTTTTTCAAGCAACGTCGAAACAGCATGTTCCGTTGGATCTCCTTCAATAGTAATATAGCGCCCGGCCGCCTTGCCGATCCGATAAGCGTCAAGCTTATTCACACGCACATCTGTGACACACACTCTTCCGAATCTTCTGCGTACTATCTTTGTTCCGCACTCCGCCCCAATTGTGATAGCTGCCTCCAAGGCAAGACCTGTTCTGTGCATATATTCCTCTCCGGCATTAAAAAATTTTCAAAAAACTATTGCATTTTGAATTAACTTGTGCTATAATGAAGTGTACTATGAGAAAAAATAAACCGAGCTTATAAAATTTCAATGTTTACGGCGATATTTTTGGTGAATATAGATAGATTTCCCTTAAAGATCGTAAAAATACAAAGAAGCTTTTGCTCGTAATAAGAATTACGGAGGTGAAACAGAATGCCGAACATTAAGTCCGCTAAGAAGAGAGTTCTCGTTGCTAAGCAGAGAACAGAGGCTAACAAGGCTGCAAAGTCCAAGCTCAGAACAGTTATCAAGAAGGCTCGTGCTGAGGAAGCTGATGCTGCTGCTATCAAGTCTGCTGTTGTAAGCGTAGACAAGGCTGCAGGTAAGGGCCTGATCCACAAGAACAAGGCTGCCCGCCTCAAGAGCCAGCTCGCTAAGAAGGCTAACGCAAGTGCATAATTTCCGATAAGGATTTCACCCGCTCGCAGCATGCAGGCGGGTGCTTGTTTTTTATTCCGAACTAAGGTGAATACCATGCTGAAGAAAGAGATAACGATAAACATCAATGATTTCCCCGACGAGCTGCACGACAAGCTCAAGGATGCAACAATTTACGACAGCAGCTCACACCCATCGGCAACTGTTCTTTACAGTGATCTGGGTTACTATATCAAGATCGCAGAGAAGGGGCAGTTGGCGAAAGAAGCTGAGATGTCAAGGCTGTTCGAGCACAACGGAATGGGAGTTCATGTGGTCTCGTACATCTCTGCCGCAAAAGACTATATGGTCACTACCCCCGCAAAGGGCGAGGACGCCCTGCATTATCTGGACGATCCCGAAAGGCTATGCACAGTTCTCGCAGATGCAATGAAATTTCTGCACAGCAGACCGATCAGCGATTTTCCCGTATCGCCCTGCATGGACCTGTATGATTCCTCGCCGAATGGCATACTCATGAAGCGAGATACCCTCATTCACGGCGATCTATGTCTGCCGAATATCATACTGGATAACTGGAAATTCAGCTCATTCATAGATGTTGGTTTAGCAGGGGTCGGCGACAAGCATATCGATATCTACTGGATGCTCTGGTCTCTCAATCACAATCTGAAAACCGATAAATACACAGATTATTTTCTGGAACTGTACGGAAAAGACAACCTCGATAAAGACATACTGAAAATAGTTGCTGAAACAGAATCACAGGCATAAAAGATCCTCCGCAACAAAATGCGGATAGTCACAAAGAAGTAAATCCAGAGAAGATTTGATTTTCTTCTCTGGATTTTGTTATTATCTCACCGATAAATTGGAATTTGTTATTCAAGATGTAATGTGTAATACGAAGCTTCAAATGTCTCACTTCCATCATATCTTGAATACTGTCCATATTTTTCAAATTGAAAACCGCATTTCGTTATAACATTTCCTGATGCTTTATTAGCATTTGCATGACGTGCTAAAAAATCACGAGCACCGAGATTTTGATAAGCCCATTGAACCATTGCTTCAGCAGCCTCGGTTGCGTATCCCTTACCCCAAAACTTTCTGTTTAGGTTATAACCCAATTCATAGGCTTTATATTCTGTTCTGTATGTTATAGAACCTGAACCTATTACTTTTCCTGTACTCCTTAAGCAAAAACAAAATTCATTTTTATCTCCCAAAGTGTTTATCCATTCTTCCGTTTGATGAATATTTTCATGCAAAGGATATGGCATATACATATTTACAATAGGATCACCAGTCCATTCAAATACATCTTTTGCATCATCTATAGTTAATGGTCTTATTATCATTCTCTCTGTTTCAATTATCTTCACTGTCATTACCTCTCCAAATTCTTATTTATCATTGTATTAATTATAACAAAGCATTCACATAAAATCAACGCCATAAACAACACAAAGCCACTTCTGACGCAATATCAAAAGCGGCTTTGTAATACTTCCATATGACTTTCGGACTAACTGTGCTGCGGATTTCGGCTAGAAATAATTACGGAGCAACAAGGATACGACCTGTTCCTCTGTATACATTCACGAGACCTTCACCGGAAGCAGCAGAGCCGATGAGTGTCTTTGTGGTTCTCTCAACTGTGAACTGCAGACCGCTGGACCATGCAATAGCATTGTTGCCATCGATCTTCACTGTATCATTGTTAAGATCCAGCACGATCAGTTCTTCTCTGGGAAGGCTGCACTCAAGCGCAACGATGCCCTGACCTACGATAGCGGTATTGAACAGACCCTCGCCACCAGCAACTGCAGAAGACAGTGTGCTTCTCATAACTGTCTTGACCTCTGCGCTATCAGAGCAAGCAAGGAACAATCCATCATCAACAGTAATGCTGCCGCCCCAGTTTGCAAGATCCTCAAACAGGATATACTTCCATGTTGGCTCCAGCACCAGAATACCCTGACCTGTATATCTGGGCTTGATAGCAGACTCATTCGTAACCTTCGACGAAAGCGCCTTCATGAACATATCTCCCACACCCTTGACATTGGTGGAAGCCTCAATGTTGCCGAGCATCATCTGCATAGCGCCTGCAGAGATGATAACGCCATTGCCGTTCAGCTCAACGATCACCTGCTTTTTTCTCACGCCCATCGCAGCGGTATAATACGCGGTCTCGGGCGCCTTTGCAGCAAGGCTCGATACCTTATCATACTCCAGAACAGAGAAATTGCCCAGCTTTGCTGTGACGCGGCGGGCAGGCGAATTGGTAAATGCATCAATAGAAACCATATTGATCCCTCCGTATAATTATTTATTCAAAAAGCACCTCTTGAGAGGTGCTTTTATGATTACTTCTTATCTGCGATAGTGATATCTGCATCAGCAGCATTCTTACGAACGCTCTCAATGCCGTTCTCGCATGCCTTCTTGCTCTTGTAGCCTTCACTAGAAGCGATAACCTGACCATTCTTAGCCTTCAGGCGGAAACGAGTCTCACCCTTCTTGTCGGTGTAGATCTCAAACTTGGGGTTCTTAGCAGTTGCGTAGCCCTCAACAGTCTGATCCTCTACATTAGCGATAGGAGCGTTTGTCTTAACGCTGTTGCAGCCGTTCTTGCAGCTTGCAATAGCCTTGTATACCTCGCCGCCTACAGCAATAGTCTCGCCATTGCCTGCCTTGAGAGCAAATGTGTAACCTGTCTTTGTTTCGTTGATAACGAACTTGCCCATGATATGTACCGTCCTTTCGTATTATCCGAAGCAGCGCTTCAGTTTCCGTCTTGTATACAATAATTATAACAATATTTGAGAATATTGTCAACTAGATAGAGCAAAATCACAAAAAAATCTGTTTATCGCTATGGGATCATGTTAAAACTGTTGCAATTTCACTTGGAATATTGTATAATATAATATGTATAGCTTTAAGGCCGAATGCGACCCATTCTCACATTTTCGGGAGGGATATTATATGAAACTCATCTATGCAATCGTAAACAACGATGACAGCCACGCTGTATCTTCTGCTCTTACCAGAAGTGGTTTTCAGGCAACAAAGCTTGCCTCAACAGGCGGTTTCCTGATGGCAGGAAACACCACATTTATGATCTGCTCCGAGGATGACAAGGTGGAAGAAGCCATTGAAGTCATCAAGCAGCACAGCCACAAGCGCAAGCAGTTTGTGCCGAATTCCGCAAACTTCAGCACAGGCGGCTACACCAGCTTCCCTGTGGAGGTCGCTGTGGGTGGCGCAACGATATTTGTGACTAACATAGAAAGATTCGAGAAGGTATAATGCGCCTTTACGGAAAGAATACGCTGAAAGAACGGCTTGACGCCATCGCCGCCCGAGATCATCTCCCACACGCTATAATGCTGTACGGCGAAAAGGGTACAGGCAGGCGTGTGATGGCAAACTACATCGCAAAGCTGTTCATGTGCGGAGCACCGCCCTGCGAAGGCTGCCCCACCTGCTCAAAGATCAATGCAAACGCTCACCCCGATGTCATCTTCGTCAAGAAGGAATGTGGCGGCAAATACGGTCTCGACGAGAGCAAGAGCGGTCAGGTGTCTATCCGCCGCATCATGGAAGGCGTTGTAGTCAAGCCAAACGACGGCGATATCAAGGTGTATGTATTCGAGGACAGCGACGAAATGTCTGTACAGATACAGAACACCCTGCTGAAGCTCATTGAAGAGCCTGCACCGTTTCTGAGATTTGTTTTCACCTGCGAAAACACCGATTCCATCATCGAGACCATCCGCTCCCGTGTAACAGAATTTGAAGTACCCCGTGCCTCGGCAGAGGAGTGCGCTCAGATGCTGATAGACAGCGGGCATCCTGAGGCTCAGTCAAAAGAGCTTGCCGAAACTCTCTCCGGCAATATCGGCAAATGCCTGGATATACTCTCGGGCGAAGGCGATACGCTCTTTATGGAGACCGCCCGCAAAGCCGCTGCGGCTATCGGAAGGAAGGATGCATATTCGCTTGCCGCTGCCCTTTCGGAGCAAACAGGCAGGCCTGAATTTGCGTCTGTCCTCGGTTATCTCACCGAGATACTCCGTGATGCGCTGGCAAAGCGCTGCGGAGGAAGCCTTACATCCTGCGGCAAAATAGAAGCAGAAGCCATCGCATCTGCTTACAACGAAGAGCAACTGCTTGATATGCTGGATGCCGTATTCAAGGTATCCGCCGACGCTGCACTGAATCTGAATCTGGCGCTGAGTGCGTCATATCTTACAACAAAACTGATCTGAAAATATAAGGAGTACAATGGATAACTACTTTACCGAAAAAATCGCACCTAAGAACAATAATCCTGAAAACAACCAGCCTAAACAGGAAAAAAGAGAACCGAAGCCGCAGTATCAGGACAAGCCCCGCAGCGAACGCCCCGACAGACGCAACAACAAGAACAAGCGTCCCGATGCCCCGAAGCCTGCCGCAGACAGCGGCGTTGAAGTTGAGATAATCGGCATTCGCTTCAAGGACGTGGGCAAGGTCTACTATTTCTCCCCGAACAAGGTGCAGTTCAAAGCAGGAGAAAAGGCGATCGTTGAGACCGCTCGCGGCATCGAATGCGGCGAGATAGTCCTCTCCAACCGCATGGTTCCCGAAAGCAATATAGTTCCCCCTTTAAAGAGCATCATCCGCAAGGCGACCGCCGCAGATGAAAAGCAGATGGAGGAGAACATAAAGAAGGAAAAGGAGATCATGCAGGTGTTCTCCGACAAGATCGCTCAGCACAAGCTGGATATGAAGCCTATCGATATCGACTGCACATTTGACGGCAGCAAGATACTGTTCTACTTCACATCCGACGGCAGAGTTGATTTCCGTGAGCTTGTGAAGGATCTTGCCGCTATCTACCGCACCAGGATCGAGCTGAGACAGATTGGCGTAAGAGACGAGGCTAAGATGCTTGGCGGTCTCGGAATCTGCGGCAGACCGTTCTGCTGCTCCAGCTTCCTCGGCGAGTTCCAGCCTGTTTCCATCAAGATGGCTAAGGAACAGTCGCTCTCGCTTAATCCCACAAAGATCTCAGGCACCTGCGGCAGACTCATGTGCTGTCTGAAGTATGAGCAGAACTGCTATGACGATTTCCTGCGTACAACTCCTAAGGTCGGCGCTTATGTCGAGACCGAAGAGGGCAGAGGTCATGTTGAGGAAGTAAACCTCCTTACAGGCATACTGAAGATCAAACTGGACAAGAAGCCTGATGTGCCTTTCACAGTTAAAAAGGACGATGTGAAGGTCATCAAGGATGGTCAGGTAAGACTCAGCAAGGATGAACTGAAGGCTCTCAAAAATCTTGAGGATAATTAAACAAAGCGTTCCCCGCAGAAAAAACTGCGGGGAATTTTCTATGTTATGCGAGGGGGAATGTCTCGCCGTTTATGGAGATGGCTGTGATCTCAGAGATGTCTATTGCTGTGATAGAGGAGTCAGCGGTCTCGCTGTAACGCAATTCTACAATATAATCCTCACTTAGTTCAATACGGTCGTAGCTTTGTCCGTGGCTGATAACTGTACAAGGTATCTGCTCACCGCTGTCAGAAATAAGATATATCTCGTTATATTCATCTGTGATGCTTCCGCCCAGTTCGCCGCCAGTGCGTGTCATTTCAAGCCTGCCACTTACGCAGCTGAACTCGCTTTCTATAATAGTAAATTCAGTGTTTCCAAGACCATTATATCTCTCGTAATACAGGTTTACAGCATCAGTGTCAAGCTGTTTTGTCTTGATAGCTGTTTCATTTGGTTTGTAGAAAAGCTGTACTGTCCACTCCAGTTCAAGACCGATTATCCGCTCGTCGTTAATCGCTATGTCAAGCGGCTTGTCCTCGTAGATACTGTCGTTGCCCCACTTGTAAAAGCCCACAGGAAAATTTGCGGTAGTAGGGTACCAAAAGTACATATCATTCTGCTTTTCAAACTCCTGCAACACTGCTTTGGGATATAGATTCAGATTATCTATGGTTACTGTTGTTCCGCTGATATCACCATCAGTAATGATCTGGCAATAAACCTCAATATTTCCTGCATCGGTTATATTATACTGCATACGATAGCTCATCGCCGAAATATCACGATCCATCGGCACGCCAAGCTTTGTCACGCCCTCCTCTGCTGAACATTCACTCCAGTACTTGGCGGTAAGCACGCCATCCTCCGGAATATTTGTCATGTAGTCCGAGACAGGCTTGCCGTCAACGCGCTTTATCTCATAGGCAAGCAGCATATCTGATTTAGAGCCTGTCACGCCCTTCAGCTCTATCATATAATCATCATCCGATACCGACCATGTGAAATCCTCCGCTGCAACAACAAGCTCGCCTGCAAGCGTTTCATCCTCTGCGCTTATCCTACCGCCGAAGATGCTGTTGATATCAAGCAGACCCGTCGCCGCAGCCGCAGTAACACCGCCCACCATCAAGACAGCTGCCGCCGCAATTGCCGCAGCAGGTCGGAAGCTGAGCTTTTTGGCTGTGCTATTTGCTCTGCGGATAATATCATCCGCAAGCTGAACATGATCTTTCCCGTGGGAAATGCCATCGAAATATGTCTTTATCTTATTCATGCCTTTCATCCTTTCATGTATCTGTCAGAAAATCTCTCAGCTTATCACGAGCACGCTTCAGACGTATCTTTACATTGGATTCGCTTATCCGCATGATGTGTGCGATGTCCCTGACACTATAACCCTCGTAATAGTGAAGATATACAACAAGCCTGTATTCCTCGCCAAGCGTAGCCATAGCATTGTCCAGATCGCTTCCCCGATGTGCCTGCGAAACGTCTGTTTCAAGAGTCTCAGTTGACTTCCTTTTCCGTGAGCGCAGCACATCCTTTGATCTGTTCGCCGCAACACGGATAAGCCACGCCTTAACGTGTTCATCGTCACGAAACGCTTTGCCACTCTGATACAGCTTCATCAACACGTCCTGCATGACATCCTCACTGTCGGGACAACTTTGCGTATAACCATAAGCTATACGGTACACCATATCCGAGTATTTTCTGACATAATCGGTAAATATATCATCCTGCATTCCATCAACTCCTTAAAAGCGCTTTCACTTATAACACGCTGCAGCCTGCCAAACGGTTACACTAATTATAAAAGCTTGCGCAAACCCGCTCCGCAAGTGAACTTGAGTTAACCGCAAACAAATAAAGAGAGTTAGTCTATCCTTTGTCGGTATTTCACATAAATTTATTATGAATTTGTAGAAATAGGCACTTGATTTTTTTGAAAAATATGATACAATATATTAAAGGGGTAAAACCCGAACTAATCAAGGAGGTATACCACAATGGCTTATGTAATCAATGATGAGTGCATCGCTTGCGGCGCTTGCGCAGGTGACTGCCCCGTAAACGCTATCTCTGAGGGCGACGGCAAGTACGTTATCGACGCTGATACATGCATCGACTGCGGCGCTTGTGCAGGTTCCTGCCCCGTTGGCGCTCCTGTAGAGGGCTAATACTTAGCTTATGCTGAAAACGGCGGATGTTTATTCATCCGCCGTTTTTATTTTTACGCGTAAAACATCCCCGAACAATGAGCACGGGGATGTTTGCTTTTATTTATCAGATCAAGCCTTCTTCATCTTGCGGCTATTCCACCAGATCCAGATGGGACCTGCAAGGCATATGGAGGAATAGAAACCGATAACGATACCCACTGCCAGAGGCATGGAGAAGGACAGGATGTTTGTAACGCCCATCAGCACACAGATCACAGAGGTTGCGATCATAGAGGACAGTGTGGTAGCAGATGTGATGATAGAACGTGTCATTGTCTGGTTGATACTCAGGTTTACAAGCTCAGCATCAGTGAACTTGCTTCCGTGTCTTGCACGGTTCTCACGCAGACGGTCGTAAATAATGATAGTGTTGTTGATGGAGTAACCCAGCAGCGTCAGGACTACCGCCATGAAGTTGGAGTCCAGAGGCATACCGCAGAACAGGTATACCGCATAGGTGATGATGCAGTCGTGTAGCAGACAGCAGATCGCAATAACACCTGCAGACCAACCGCCGATCTTCTTGAATCGGAATGCGATATAAATAACCAGCAGCACGAATGCCACAACAACTGCGATCAGACAGGATACGAAGAACGCTGAACCCGAAGATGCACTTACGTTTGTGGTATCCACATTCTCAATGTTATTATCGGGATAAGCTGCAATAATTGTATCGGAAACGCTGGAAAGCATCTCATCGTCCATCTTCTCGTCAGCAACGAAGGAGATAACGATAGTCTTAAGATCACCTGTGAAGCTTGTACCTGTAGTAACTGTAGGTGTAGGAGTGCCAAGAGCCTTTACGGTAGCCGCAACATCCTCGGTATCGATCTCACCGCTGTAGCTGTAAGTTACCATCGTACCACCCTTGAAACGGATATCCACTTCAGGAACGATAATGAATGTGCAGATAGCAGTGATAGCGATAAGAGCTGCGGAAACGAGCGCAAATACCTTTGTATGCTTTACCCAGTCAACCTTCAGCTTGGAGCCGATGTCGATAGCCTCAACTGTTGTCTTGCCCTCTTCAGCGGAACGAACCGCATCTGCGCTGCTGCTGCCGCCATACAGCCAGGGCTTTCTGAAGCATCTGAACTTGGAGAGGGAAGTGGTCATCAGTCTTGTTGCCCAGCAACCCATGATGAAGTTCATGATAACGCCTGCGATAAGGGTAAAACCGAAGGAGTAAATGGTACCCTCAGTGGAAGCACCAAACCATGTACCAAACACCGCCATCAGGATAACAGCAACGATAACGATAGTCAGGTTACTATCAAGGATAGCAGCAAAACCACGCTGGAAACCGTTCTTGATAGCACCATCAATGGTTCTGCCCGCCTTCAGCTCTTCTCTGATACGCTCTGCGGAAATAACGTTAGCGTCAACACCCATACCGATAGAAAGGATGATACCTGCGATACCGGGCAGTGTGAGAGAGGATGCATCGTTAAATGCGAAGTAGCCTGTTACAGCCGCAAACATACCGCCGACCTGACCGATAAGTGCGATAACCGCAACCAGACCGGGCAGACGATAATAGAAGATCATAAAAACAGCAATAAGGCCAAATGCGATAACACCTGCAATAGCCATTGCATCACGAGCGCCTGTACCAAGGATAGGAGAAATGGTGGACAGATTCTGGATGTCCAGCTTGAAGGGGAGCGAACCACCGTTGATCTTATTTGCGAGATCCTGCGCAGGCTCAAACTCGGAATAATCAGGGGAAGTAATAATAGCATGGCCGCCTGTGATCTTCTGGCTTACGTTAGGAGAGCTGATACAGATATCATCCATCCAGATGGAGATCTGCTCACCGACCAGTCTGCCTGTAGCGTCAGCAAAAGCCTGTCCGCCGAATTCGGTAAGGTCAAGAGCAACAACGTACTGGTTTGTATCCTGATCGTAGTTTACATAAGCACGATCAACATCCTTACCCTCAAGAATAATGGTTTCTGTCATTCCGGTAGGGAGACCATTATCATCCAGCTCACAGCCCTCACGGAATGTGAGCATCGCTGTTTCGCCGATCTCCTTTACGGCAGCCTCGGGATCGAAGCTTGTGTCATCAGCCTGCCAAGGGAACTGTACGATAATGCCGTTAGAAGTAGGATCAACGTAGACCTCGTAGTCGTTGATGCTGTTGTCAACAAGTCTGGTCTCAATGATGGACTTCGCCGCATTGAGATCATCCTCGGTGATCTCGTTCACCGCAGCGTAATCTTCGGGAACGCCGAAGGTAACATTAACACCGCCACGGATATCGATTCCCCATCTGATATCGTCTATACCCCAGATGTAGTGAGTTTCAGTATCACCATAACGGGTGCTTACACCCATCATGGAAGTCACTGTAAACGCTGCGATAAGGAGAAAGACAATAAAGAAAACGGGTTTTGTAATTCTGCTTTTCAATGTTTTCACTCCGTTTCAAAATTGTTGGCGGGACACCCGCCGATTATTGGGACGAGCTCTTATTCCTCAAAAAGGCGATAAAATCTCAGTCTATACCAATTATTTATTATAATATATTATTGCAAATTAGTCAATAGCCAAAACACCAGCAAAAGGATTTTTTCGCAAAAAGCGCATTGTTTTTGCTGATTCACAGTAAACAGCGCCGTGTATGATATCACACACGGCGCTGCACATATTATGCTTTTTTCATACTGATGACCGCATCCAGCGGATCAAATCGACGCATGACATCATCGATATCCTGATCTGATGCGTTATTTTTCAGCAGCTGCGGCACATTCTCTGCGATATCCTTTGCCATTGCAATGCCGTAACCCGTTAATTCTCTGACCTCTTTTATGACCTGCATCTTATTTGCCTGAGGATAAGAGTCAAGATAGAGGAGCGTGCCTTTCAGTTCATTTACAGCTGTGCCGAACCGTATATCTGTCCACTCTCCGTTTGCTGTCTTCATCGTAAGAAAACCGTCTGTCATCAGGTTATTGAAAAACATTCCCCGATACACCCTGCCGTCAGCATAATAATATTTTCCATAGCCGCACATTTTGTCTGCAAGCCAGCTGCCCTCATACCGATCGCCATTAGGGTATATCAGAACTCCTCGACCTTCTTTTACACCGTTTACAAGTTCTCCTTCATAGTGACCTTGTGCCATGGCGGCAGCGTCTTTTTTCCTGAAAAGCTTACCTATCTTATCAAAAAACGACATAATAATATTCTCCTTTATGTATTTGTTGCTCGTAGAATATTCTATCACACATTCACCCAAAACGTCAATATGCTTCCAGAAAGGCACGAAATGCATGGTATTATGCGGTTTTCGCTTGACAATTATATTAAATAGTAGTACAATATAGAGTAATACCGCAAAAATCGGCGGCAAGAACAGTGCTGCTGCGGCATACCTGTATGTATGCGAGCCGCTCCCGACGAGCCATATCCGTACAGCGGTAAATAAATACCACCTTTTCGGCATAAGCACAAAACTTTGTTATCTGCCTTTTTCGTCAAGAAGTGCGCAGATTCAAGGAAAGCATGCCGACAGCGTACTTTGTGTACGCCGAGGCATGCTTGACGCAAAAGATGCGTGCTTATTGACGAAAAAATTTTTTGAACGGCGGGGCATTTGTCTAGCCCTGTTAGGAAAGGATGTTCACAATGATCAAAGTAACACTGGCAAACGGCGAGGTAAAGGAATTCGAATCCGCACTTCTTGCATTCGATGTGGCAAGAGAGACAGGCGACGCTAAAACAGCATGCCTCGCAGAGATCAACGGCACCGTATGCGACCTGCGTACTACCATCGACGCAGACTGCACAGTAAAGTTCCTCACCTTCGAGGATGAGCAGGGACAGCGCACATTCAACCACACTGCTTCCCACATTCTGGCACAGGCAGTTAAGCGCCTTTATCCCAACACCAAGCTCGCTATCGGTCCCGCAATCGACAATGGATTCTACTACGACTTCGATTTCGAGGAGCCTATCAATGCTGATGCTCTTCCCAAGATCGAGGCAGAGATGAAGAAGATCGTCAAGGGAGCTATCAGACTGGAACAGTTCACAATGGCTCCCGACGAGGCTATAAAGTATCTCGAGGAGCAGGGCGAGATCTACAAGGTAGAGCTGTGCAAGGAGCACGCTGACAAGGGTGAGCCCATCAGCTTCTTCAAGCAGGGTGATTTCACTGACCTTTGTGCAGGCCCCCACATGATGTCCACATCTCCCATCAAGGCATATAAGCTCACTTCTGTAACAGGTGCTTACTGGAGAGGCAGCGAAAAGAACAAGATGCTCACCAGAATCTACGGTACAGCATTCCCCTCCAAGGACGCACTGAACGCTCACCTCACAGCTATCGAGGAAGCAAAGAAGCGTGACCACAACAAGATCGGCCGTGAGCTGGAATACTTCACGACCGTTGACTGCATCGGTCAGGGTCTGCCGATCCTTCTGCCCAAGGGCGCAAAGGTTATCCAGACACTGCAGAGATGGGTAGAGGATGAGGAATACAAGCGTGGCTATGTCCTCACCAAGACACCCTATATGGCTAAGCGTGAGCTTTACAAAATAAGCGGACACTGGGATCACTACCGCGATGGCATGTTCATTCTCGGCGATCCCGACGATGAGACAAAGGAGTGCTTCGCTCTCCGCCCCATGACATGTCCGTTCCAGTATCAGGTATTCCTGAACAGACAGCGTTCCTACCGTGACCTGCCCATGAGACTGGGCGAGACCTCCACATTGTTCCGTAACGAGGACAGCGGTGAGATGCACGGCCTTATCAGAGTAAGACAGTTCACTATCTCCGAGGGTCATCTTATCCTCCGTCCCGAGCAGCTGGAAGAAGAGTTCAAGGGCTGTCTGGAGCTTGCTAAGTACTGCCTCGAAACAGTAGGCATGCTGGAGGACTGCACATTCCGCTTCTCTCAGTGGGATCCGGCAAACCCCAAGAACAAGTACGAGGGTACTCCCGAGCAGTGGGAAACAGCTCAGGCTACTATGAAGAAGATCCTCGATAACCTCGGTGTTCAGTACACTGTTGGTATCGATGAGGCTGCCTTCTACGGGCCCAAGCTGGATATCCAGTACAAGAACGTATTCGGCAAGGAAGATTCAATCGTTACCATCCAGATCGATATGCTGCTGGCTGAGAAATTCGGCATGGAGTATGTTGACGTGGACGGTGCCAAGAAGAATCCCTACATCATCCACCGCACATCCCTCGGCTGCTACGAAAGAACTCTCGCTTATCTGCTGGAGAAGTACGCAGGCGCGCTGCCCCTGTGGATGGCTCCCGAGCAGGTACGCATCCTTCCCATCACCGACAGAGCAAAGGAATATGCAGAAGGCATCTCCGCTAAGCTCGAAAATATGGGAATCCGCACATCTGTTGACAACAGAAACGAGAAGATCGGCTGGAAGATCAGACAGGCTCAGATCGAAAAGATCCCGTATTTCTTCATCGTCGGCGACAACGAGGTGGAGGGCAACACTGTGGCACTCCGCTCCCGCAAGGAAGGCGATCTCGGTGTATCTCCTCTGGACGATGTTATCGCAAGGATCATCAAGGAAAACGCAGAAAAAACACGCTGATATAATCCACTACAGAAAGGAAGATCAAATATGGCTAACCAGCTGACACAGGAAGAGATCAAGAACATCAACAAGGCTCTCGAGGAAAGGATAGCTGCCGCTGTTCAGGATAAGAACAAGTGGAAGGATGTGCTTCCCGATCTCATGGACGCTGAGGTATTTGTTATCGCACAGGTATCCGAAAGAACTGATGATAACGGCAACAAGCTGCTCAATATCCTCTCCATGAAAAACAACGAGGGTCAGCAGTGCATTCCCTTCTTCACATCCCCCTCTAAGATGTCTGTTCTCGCAACACCTGAGAGAAAGAGCTTCAACTGCATGAAGATGAAGACCACCAAGCTGTTTCAGGCAGTAAAGGGCAAGGCTGCATTCCTTAACCCCGGCACACACAATTGCTGCAAGCTGTTCACTCCTTTTGAGATGAATCTGCTTGTTATGGAAAACGCTGACAAGAAGTAATCACAATTACACAAAAGAGCGCCCGATCATATTCGGGCGGGCAATTTT
The DNA here is from genome assembly GCA_045531575.1 of Oscillospiraceae bacterium. Classification (GTDB taxonomy): domain Bacteria; phylum Bacillota; class Clostridia; order Oscillospirales; family Ruminococcaceae; genus CAG-115. The sequence continues at coordinate 15,742 of JAZSEG010000316.1, forward strand.
TTATCTGAGCTTATCGATTATTATATCCGCTACACGATAGAGCGGCGCCTGTACGCACACTGCGCCAAGCTTATACGCCTCCATCGGCATTCCGTATACAACGCAGGATTCCTTATCCTGGCCAACCGTAAACGCTCCGGCCTCTCGCATCTTCAGCAGACCTTCAGCGCCGTCTCTTCCCATTCCTGTGAGGATGGCACCGATGGCATTTTCCTTTGCGACCTCCGCAACACTGCTGAACATCACATCAACAGAAGGACAGTGTCCCGAGACCTTCTCTCCCTTTTTGGAAGAGATGTAATAGCCTTTTGCATCCTTGCACAAGCGAAGATGATGCTCTCCTGCACCGATGATGACGAGACCTGTGCGCAGGCGGTCTCCGTCCTCGGCTTCCTTTACTGTTACACGGCAGGATCTGTTCAGTCTTTCAGAATACATCTTCGTGAATCCCGCAGGCATGTGCTGCACCACGATAACAGGCGGCATATCCTCAGGGAAATTTCGGATGACCTGCTCCAGCGCCTCTGTACCACCGGTAGATGCACCCAACGCAATGACCATATCAGACTTCCGTATGCCTCCCGCAACCGGCGGTGGAGCATTTGTCACTTCTGCTTTCGTGATTGTATTTGAAGGTTTAACACCTTTATCTATCTTCATTTCAGGTATAGCCGAGCTTCTTACTCTGGTGCTTTCTCCCTTGGCAAGCCTCTGCAAACTATTTCTGGAATAGGCGCGTTTTATTGATCCGCACAATGTTTCTGCGAATTTCTGCATATCGGCGTTTGTTCTTGTCAGCGGTTTTGCAATAAATTCCGCCGCACCTGCGCCAACCGCCTCAGACTTGCGATCCTCACAAGAGGAAACAACGATCGTCGGGATGCTGTTGGTGGGGTGCAGCTTTCTGAGGAAAGCTATGCCATCCATCTTCGGCATTTCAATATCCAGCGTCATTACATCGGGATCATACTTCTGTATCATATCCCTTGCCGCATAAGCGTCACCTGCGGTGCCTACGACATCTATCTGTTCATCCTGGCGGATATAGCGTGCCAGAACCTCTCTGAACAGGATCGAATCGTCTACGACCAGCAGCTTGATTCTTCTCATATACTGCTCCTGTAATTACATAAATTTCGCCGCACATTCACTGCATAGACAGCTGTATGTGCGGCGGATGTTTTTCTGATATTGCCTTAAAGTGGCTTACGATAAACTGCAGGCTTGATATACTCGAATTTCGTTTCATTGCGGGAAATGCTCTCCGCATGACCGATATACAGATACCCGCCCGGCTTCAGCACGTCATAAAAACGGTTTACCAGTGCTGTTTTAGTGGGGAGATCAAAATAGATCATCACATTACGGCAGAAGATAAGATCGAAAGGACGTGCCGCAAAGGTCTTGGGCATGGGATCCATCAGATTAAAGGGCTTAAAGATTATCTCGTCTTTTATCTTCTGGCAGATCTCGAATTTATCATCGCCCAGTTCCTTGAAATACTTCTTCTTCCATTCGGGGCTGAGACCTTTCATGCCCTCTGCATTATATATTCCAAGCTTCGCCTTGTCCATAACACTGTGTGAAATATCCGTTGCAAGGATCCTTGTGTCCCAGCGGGATTTCTCCTTGCCGAAATACTCATCTATCAGCATTGCGGTTGTATAGCATTCCTCGCCCGAAGAACAGCCTGCACTCCAGATACGGAGCTCGTTGTTCTTCACCGTTTTGGTAAGGTAGGGAAGTATCACATCTTTCAGATATGTATAATGCTCAGGCTCTCGCATGAAGAAGGTGTGATTAGTTGTAAGCTTGTTGAGTATCGTAGTTACTTCCACGCCCGTTTTATCGGACATGACCGCATCCAGATATTCATTATAGCTCTTGAAGCCACGATCCTTCAGCATGTTTCCTAATCTGCCCTGAATAAGCACTCGCTTTGCAGAAAGATTAATGCCGTAATTATCATGCATGAACGCAACCAGCCGTTCAAATTCGCGGTCGGTCAGCTCCATGTATTACACCTCATCTCCTAAAAGCTTTTCCACGTCCAGTATCAGCTTCACGATATCTTCGGAGCGGATCATATACTGGATAAAGGAATTTGTGTTTACATTGCGTGTCTCAGGTGTTGCAGAGATATCACCGGAATGGATATCCTCAACATCAGCTACTCTGTCAACGATGATGCCGACAGAATCATCCTCAACAGTAACGATGATGATGCAGGTTCTGCTGGTATAGGGGATCTCAGGCTTGCCGAAGCGTGTTCTGATATCAACGATCGGAACCACCTTGCTTCGTACATTGATGATACCCTTTATGTAAGAGGGAACATGAGGGATCTTTGTGATGTGCTGCATCTCAATGATCTCAAGCACGTTCTGGATCTCGATTCCGTAGATCTGATCGCCAATGTGGAAAGTCATTACCTTGCCGAGAATGCGGTTTTCGGCGGAGACTTTTTTATCGCTGGACTGCTGCTTCGCAACAGCCTCCTTGATTACATCATATGTCATGTCTGTTTCTCCTCCTTAACCGATAAGTGTATTGGTGTCAATGATGAGCGAAATGCTGCCGTCACCCATGATGGTGCAGCCCGACAGGCCCTTGCTCTTGATATTGTATCTGGACAGATATTTCGGGAAGGGCTTAACAACTACCTGCTGCTCGCCGATGAGCTTATCCGCAAAGATGCACATGCTCTTGTTGTCGTTCTCCACAAGGAGCAGTATACCCTCAACAAGATCCGTCACCTCAGTTTCAATGCCGAATGCCTCATGCAGTCTCAGTATAGGATAGCATACACCGCGGATCATGATCATCTCGTTATTGTCTGTATCGCTCAGGAACTGGCTGGGATCAGCCTTGAAGCTCTCGCGGATAGTAGAGATCGGAACTGTGAATACCAGATCGCCGCAGGTGATCTCCATACCATCGATGATAGCCAGAGTAAGCGGGATCTTGATGATGAAGGAAGTACCATGACCCTTCTTACTGTCAACCACGATAGTACCGCCGCACTTCTCAACGTTAGCCTTTACAACGTCCATACCAACGCCTCTGCCACTGAACTCTGTAACCTGCTCATTGGTGGAGAAGCCGGGGAGAAGGATGAGATTCTGGATCTCCTTCTCGGAGTATTCGCTCTCAGGTTTTGTGAGGATGCCCTGCTTTCTAGCCTTAGCCAAGATCTTTTCAGGATCGATGCCTGCACCGTCATCCTGTACAGTAATGATAACTTCACCCGAAGCATTCTGAGCAGAAAGCTTCAGAGTTCCCTTTTCAGGTTTGCCTGCATTGATTCGGTCCTGAACATTATCCTCAATACCATGATCCATGCAGTTTCTTACAAGATGCATCAGCGGATCCTGCAGGCTGTCAACGATGGACTTATCGATCTCGGTCTCTTCACCCTCGATGACGAACTCAACGTCCTTGCCCAGCTTCTTGCGCATATCACGAACGATTCTGTTCATCTTCTGGAATACACCTGCAAGAGGTACCATTCGGATGGACATTACCGTATCCTGAAGCTCGCTTGTCAGCTTGCGAAGCTGTCTTGCAGCCTTGTTGAAGCTCTCAAGCTCCAGACCCTCAAGATCAGGGTTGGATACTACCATGGACTCGGTGGTAATGATCTCACCAACGATATCATGCAGAGCATCAAGCTTTGCAAGGTTTACGCTGATAAGGTTCTGCTTCTGCATACCACTTGCAGCCTGTGCCTTTTCAACAGCCGCCTGTGCCTTTTCCGCAGCGGAAGGCTCCTTCTTCTCGGCGGGTGCCGCAGGAGCAGGTGCTGCAGCCGCAGCAGGTGCGGGTGCAGGGGCAGCAGAGGATGCAGCCTTAGGCTCAGGAGGAAGCTCCGCAGCAGGTGCGGCAGGAGCAGGAGCCGCAGCAGCCTGAACGATCTCATAGGACTGAACGTTCAGCGCATTCTCTATCTGTCTTAATACGAAATCAACATTATCGAGAGGCTTGAAGGTGATGAGGAAACCCTGCTCGATGATGACCTTGGAGGTCTCAGGATTTGTCTCCACGTCAGCGGGTGTGAAGTCAAGGTAATCACACTCATCCTTGATGGTGTTGATAAGCAGGAACGCGCGCAGATTCTCCATCTGGCAGCCATCCTCGAAGAATACCCTTACAGTAGTCTTGTCTGCATCAACACTGTTTACGGCAGCTGGAGCAGCTGATGCGCCGCCTGCAGCAACGGGAGCCTCATCATTAGTAGCCTCGCCGAGAAGAATATCTCTTCCCTTAAGGAGCTTGTTGATGAGATCGGTGAAGTCCATGCTCTCGTACTCGCCGTCATTATGATTCTGGATAGCCTCGATCTGAGCCTTGTAGGAGTCAGATACCTGGAATACCAGATCATAAACAAAGCTTACATCTGTGATGACATCAGGATTCTCTCTGATAACAAAGAACATATCCTCTGCCTTATGAGCAAGCACCGACAGATTTTCAAAGCCCATCATTGCGGAAGATCCCTTAATGGTGTGCATGATACGGAAAATCTCCTTGATGTCCTCGTTGTCAAAAACGTTCGCCTGCTCTGTTCTGAGCAGGATCTCATCAAGCTGCTCAAGAAGTGAGTTGGTCTCAAAGAAGTACATGTCAAGCATAGCTTCCATGCCGGGTTCGATTCTTGCCATAATAACAGTCCTTTCCGAGTGCATTTCTGCACAAATTCCATTATTTTATTTTGCTATGAAAAAAATTTTTGTAAAACACTTTAATATTCTGAGGATTTATGTTACAATATTAGCAGACACCACTTGAAAAGGAGTGAATGCCAATGGCACAGATCCCGCAGATCAATAATCCGATCACCGCCAAGAATTACAATTACAGCTCCCGTCCGATGGACGCCAATACCGAACCGTTCGATATCGTCCGACTGACCGGTGTGGGCGGTGCCGGAACCGGTTCCAACGCAGGCGCTCGCTCCCGCCTCGAAATGGGCAACCGTGAGCTGATCCCGCTTTCAGTGCAGGTAGCCAAGGATCCTACACTTGCAGTGGAGACCCTGAAGGATCTGCTGAATGTGGAGGTTCTCAATCAGGCGCTGATAACAGGCCATACCGAGCTTTACGGAAAGCTGGAGGATCTCGCAAGAGACCTCTATGTTACCCCCGAGGAGCTCGTGGATGAGATCTGTAATCAGGAACAGCAGAACACGATGTTCAGCGGCCATGAGTTCTACGATGTACTCCGTGATGTTGCCAAGACCACTACAGACCCGACGACCAAGGAGATCATCGGCAACCTGCTGAAATCTCTGAACTTCGCGCAGAACAAGAACGAGATACTCGGTGCGCTCCGTGCGAACATGAAGTTCCTTTCGGAATACTTCTCGCCGAACGAGAAGCTTTCCACTAAGCTCATGAACCTTTCACAGCAGTGGGGAGCAGAGGATGCTGACAAGTTCTTCGAATATCTCAAGGGTGAGACTCTTTCGATACTGAAGGATGTTAGCGGAAGTCTCCTGAATGATGATAAGACTCAGATGCTGATACCTCTTATTATCCATAATCTTTCGAGGTACAACAACAGCCCGTACATGTGCAAGGAATACTTCAATCTGCTGCTTTCACAGACCGCTTCGGGAACGCTGAGAGAATCGCTGAAGAACTCCTTCAACAGACTTTACTCCGCATTGTTCGGAAAACAGGATGTAAAACAACCTAACGGCGAAACACATCACGATCATAGCGAAACTCATTTTAATCATAGTGAAACGCCTTTAGATAATTATACTACAAATCTTCCACAAAATCAACCTCTTTCGGGCAATTCAACCAGTAAAAATTTAAATAAAATGGCCCCTGAGAACGAGAATCAGCAGATTGTTGAAACAGAGGGAGAAGAATTTGTAGAAAATAACGAAGAAGATTTCACTGAAGAGCTGACAGGCTACAGAAAATTCCTCTTCGACAGCATGAGCGAGAAGAGTTTTATGCCGCTTCTGAAGCACAGCGGCTATAATATCGAGCATCTGATGGCTGCTTATGCCCGTGGAAAGACCACGGGAATGGAAACTCTCGAAAAAATGGTGCAAGGTCTGTTCGTTCACGACGAGACAGGCGAGCAGTTTGAAGCGTTCATGCAGGATTTCTCCAAGATACATACCGTGCAGGAAGCGATCGACAAGCTGAACGAATTGCTGCGCTCCATGCCTGACATTCCTGTAAGAGAACGCCTGTACGGTGCCTTTGTTGATGTCATCGAGCAGATGGCAGTGAAAAATGAGCTGCCACAGCATGGTGTACGTCCGCCTGTAAGCTCCACACTGGACTGCCTGACGGAATTCATCGAGGAGAACATCAACCATCCCGCACTGAAATCACTTGACAGCTTCAATGCCACAAATCTTCTGCAGAGCCTGCTTAACGCTCCCGGTGTTTTCACACCGCTGGCACATTATATCCTGCCGCTGGACGTGGACGGCACCAAGGCGTTTGGCGAACTGTGGGTTGATAACGACGAAAACAATCCAAACAATACTCCCGGAACACAGCGAAACTACCACCTGTTCCTGACTTTCGATGTGGAGAGTATCGGCAGATTCGAGCTGGATATGTACGCTCTCGGCGAGGATGTGAATCTAGCAATGCTGTATCCGCCCAGATTCGAAAAGCAGATAGATCCGATGAAGGACCGTATAAATAAAATCATCCGTAACATCGGCTACAACACACGCACCTTTGAGACTGCACCGCTGAAAACGCCACATAACCTTACCGAGATCTTCCCTAAGATACTTGATAAACGTACCACCCTCAACACCAGAGTTTAAGGAGGATGAAATATGCAGAGCAAACACCCCAAGCCGCCCGCAAACAATAAACGCATCTATGGACAGAATGCGGCGGTAGCGCTGAAATACAATCCTGATATGAACTATGCTCCCGTTGTTGTTGCTTCGGGTCTGGGCGAGCTTGCCCAGCGCATTGTAAATATCGCAGACGAATCGGGCGTGCCGATATACCGTGACGACAGCGTTGCCGCACTGCTTGTAATGCTCAATGCAGGCGAGACCATCCCGAAGGAGCTTTATCAGATCGTCGCTTCGATCTATGCAGAAGTGGTATACACCGCCAATGATATGAGAAAAAAATAACTTGTATCATCATTGTATTTTTGCAGAAAATATTATAGACCGCTGTGACTGGTCACGGCGGTCTTTTTTATCGATTTCCGACAAAATATGAGAAAGGATGATGTATTATGTACTCTCAGCCTTCCCCAGAAAAGATACGACGGATAAACAAGCGGCTTGAGGGCTTCATGTCTACAATGGCATCTCCCGAAACCGACCCACAGGGAATGTATACTGGCGTACCTGAGGATCCCTACGAGGTACCGGTTCAGGACGCTGACGACCTGTAAAAGCACAAAAAACGGCGGAGCAAGCTCCGCCGTTTTTCTTATCTGCCCAAAATATCCTTTACTATTTCCGAGGCAATTATCAAACCCGCTGTTCCGGGAACGAAAACCGCACTTGCAGGAATACTCCTGCGGTGAGCATTCTCCTCCTCGGACGCCAGTGCCTTTATCGGCTCCTCTTTGGAATAGACCACTTTCAGCTTCTTCACGCCACGCTTTTTCAGCTCCTGACGCATTACTCTTGCGAGAGGGCAGACGGAGGTCTTGTAAATATCGGATACCTCCAGCATAGCAGGGCAGAGCTTGTTGCCCGTACCCATGGAGCTGATTATCGGTGTACCCTCACGCTGTGACTTCATAACAAGCTCGATCTTCGCAGTAACAGTATCCACTGCATCTGCCACATAATCGTACTGTGTGAAGTCGAATTCACCCGAATTTTCAGGCAGGAAAAAGCAATCATACACCACAACATCGCACTCGGGATTTATCTGCAGAATACGCTGCTTCATAGCCTCGGCTTTTGGCTGACCCACTGTTTCGGTGAGCGCCTCAAGCTGTCGGTTGAGATTTGTGATATCCACATCATCACTGTCGATAAGATGAATATGCCCAACTCCGCTGCGCGCCAGACCCTCTGCGATATAGCTGCCTACACCGCCTACACCGAACACTGCAACGCAGGAGTTTCTAAGCCGTTCCATTCCGTCAACGCCAAAGATGCGTTCTGTTCTGGAAAACCTCTGATCCATATCAGCCCTCCGACTTTACAGGCTTTACATGATATCTGTCCGCCTTGACTCCGTCGATAGCGTTGATGAAATCTGTGAATCTGGCAAAGCCGTAATTTCTGAAATCAAAGCCCTCGAAGCGCTTCTTCAGCTGCATTCCCAGCGACCTTATGCTGCGGCTGCCACTGCCGTTTGCGAAGTCCTTTACAAACTGCTCGATCTCCTCAGTTTGCTGTGCAAACGATTCATCAATATAAAGCTTGTTGGACTTTATCACGATTCCCGTCATTTCCTCTGCGAGCTTTCTTACAGATGTATAGCCCATTTCCTTCAGGAAGGTCTTGCCGTACTTCTCCCCAAACATCTTTCCGAGTGCGGATATTCCTGCACCCTTTTCCGCATTCGCCACAAAATTCAGCACATCACGGCGCACGGAATTCATATCAGGCTTATTCTCTGTCTCGGGCTTTGCGGTATTCTCCGGCTGCTCATCAACGGATATCTCCACGGTTTCAACCGTTTCAGCAGGGATCTCCACCTCTGTGTTGGAATCTGCTTCAGGCTGTGGTGCGGAAGTCTCCGTAATCTCCTTTTCAGGTTCATCCTCACGGACGATTGCAAGATAGATACGGTTTCTCTTGACGCTTACTCCGCCTATTGCTGCAAGCATGGACTTGTAATCTCCGAAGCCCAGTTCTGCACAATAATTCTTGCCAAAGCGGTTCATCAGTTCGTTGTTGAGCTGGCCGATATTGCCGCCAGCAGGCATATTATCAGCCGCATAGTTTTTTATCTGTTCGGTAGCCTTTTCAATAGTGATCTCTTCATACACCACTGCAGGCTCGTCCGTCTTTACAAAAATCAGGTTGTTATCCACGGTGATCTCATTCAGTGATGCAAGCGCTGAATGGAAATCATTGAAGCCTATGCTTCGATAATAATTCTTGCCAAACTTACCGATGAGATAATTGTTCAACTGTCCTGCATTTCCGCCTTTGGGAGAATTCTCCACTGCATAGGCAATAGCCTCTCTTGCAAAGACCTCAGCGGTAAGCTTCTCGCCGACAGGCACCTCGACAGGCTCAACGAGCGTTCCTGTGCGCTTCAGACCCCGCTGACGATCGATAAACTTTGCAAACCTCTTGGAACCGAAGCGGGAGAAATCAATCTTTCCGAAACGGCTGTTGAGATAGCTCTCTATCTTCATCATGTTGTCGTTCTGCGGAGCGTACTCCTCGAAATACTGACCGATTGCCGCTACGATCTCAGCCTCTGTTACGTCGCTTGCCTTAACCTCAGGAGCAGGAGCAGGAGCCTTTTTCTTCTTCATCGAAACAAAGGTGTTACTTCTTCTCAGCTCGGGGAAGCTGTCGATGAATGAAGAGAAGCGCTTGTAGCCAAGCTCATCGAAATTTATATTACCAAATCTTGATGTCAGCACCGCGCTTACCTTTGCAAGGTCTATGCGCTCGCCCTCATGCTCCGCAACATAATCAATGACAGCCTTGCGGACTTCCTTCTCATCAAAGGTAGCCTCTGCAACGCACATTCTGTCAAGATAGCAGAAATGGTGGCAGCTTGTAGTGAATGCACGGGGAGTTTTCACCTCTCCGATGCCTACTACGAGCTTTCCCGCCTCACGCAGGCGAATTGCAAGACGAGTAAAATCACTGTCGCTGGTAACAAGGCAGAAGCCATCTACATTACCTGTATAAAGTATATCCATCGCATCGATTATCATGGAGAAATCCGTGGCGTTCTTTCCTGCGACATAGCAGGTCTGCTGAACAGGCATAATGGAATAATTGATGGCCGCATTGTGCCAGCCGTTTCCGCCCTGCTCCCAGTCGCCATAAACACGCTTGTAAGTGGGAATTCCGTATTTCTCCACCTCCTGCATGATAAACTGCGCATGCTTCGGTGATACATTATCGCTGTCGATCAGTACAGCTAGTTTCATCTGATTGAACATATTGACCTCTTTTATATCGCTACAGGGATCTTATCGGTGAACTCGTGATACTGATAATCCACTGCCGTAAAGCTGTTCTTGGTAAATTTATAGAAATCCGTGATATCCTCGACCTGCATTTCAGGGGCAGGGAAGGGCTTCTTTTCGATAAGTCTCTTCACCGCGTCGATATGACGGTCATAGATATGCGCATCTGCTATAACATGAACAAACTCACCCGGCACCAGTCCGCTTGCCTTTGCAAACATCGTGAGCAATGCGGCATACTGGCAGACATTCCAGTTGTTTGCCGTAAGCATATCCTGCGAACGCTGATTGAGCAGACCATTCAGTTTGTTGCCGCTTACATTGAAGGTCATGGAATAAGCACAGGGGGCAAGCTGCATCTCATGCAGGTCCGCATGATTATAGAGATTTGTCATGATACGGCGGCTGGCAGGGTTGTTCTTCAGATCGAACAGGACTCTGTCCACCTGATCGAAATCGCCCTCTTTATAGTGATGCTTCACACCCAGCTGATAACCATACGCTTTACCTATGGTTCCGTTCTCATCTGCCCATGCATCCCATACATGGGAGCCAAGCTCTGCAATACGGTTGGATTTCTTCTGATATATCCAGAGTATCTCATCAATAGCAGAGCGATAGTATATTCTGCGCAGCGTCATGATCGGAAATTCCTTCTGAAGATCATAACGGTTCACAACACAGAATTTCTTGATCGTATGGGCAGGAGTTCCATCCTCCCAGCGGGGGCGTACCTGCTCATCCTCATCGGAAATGCCGTTTTCTATGATATCACGGCAATTCTGAATAAACAGCTCATCTGCAAGGCTCATGATTTTTCCTCCTAACCCAAAAGGCGGAACATTGCATACCTTCCTCAGAAAATGGAGAGGCTGCCTTTCTTCCGCCCTTGTAATATTTTTAGATCTTGTTAAAGATAGAGGATGCTGTAAAATCAATATCCTCATATTTTGACTTTTCAAACATGGAAAGACCTGTTGTCTCGCACATGCTGTATACCTTGATGTTATTACCGTCAGCATAAGCACGAACACGATCAAGCACGCTCTTAGCCTTGTCAGGGAAACCTGCGATCTCACCTTCGGCGAGCTTTCTTCCAATGCCGTCTTCGTCTATATTAAGATCATACAATCCATCAAAGCCGTACAGATATATCTCTGTGAAGCCCATATAAATTGCCAACTGGATCATCTCATAAAGAGGCAGGATCACCGCTGTCTCATAAAGACTGTCGGAAGTCTCAAATGTAGGCAGACCGTCGATCAGACCCTTACCGAGAGGATTGATGTAAGTAGGCTTTTTCTTGAACTTATCCTCAAATACCTTTACATCGGCATTCACAAAGCACTCCATGCCCTCGATATACTTACCGTTACCGAGATAGGACTTTGCTTCAGTCAGCAGATAGTAAGAGGGACGCTGAGGAGTTCTGGAGAAGAAATCACAGAAATCATCACAAGCAAGAGTACGCTCGTTCATGATAACATTAAGCTCATCTAACTTGGAAGATGTATTTCCGAGAATAAAGCAGCGCTGACCCTTCATCTTATCCTTATATGCTGCCATCTGGGAAGCGGTAGCCGCTTCCATGCCGCTGTATCTCTTTGAGTCAGCCGCAATAGCAGAGCTGATCTTTTTGTTTGCCATATTGAAGCCAAATCCCGTAGGCTCGTTCATTTCGCAGAAGTCACGCTCGGTATAGCCGCATACAGACTTCAGCGCCGCCGCAACACTGGCAGAGGTACCCAATACCTTATCCATAGCAGCAAGCTGTATCTCCGCACTATAGTAAGGTGCAAGGATAAGCACATAGAAAGAAGATGCCTTGCCCTTAAGCTCATCAATGAATCTGATGCTGCCATCTTCAAGAGCCTTATCCTCTTCAGTTGTAACTCTGTATGCAATTTCGGGAACACGGACATTCTTCTTACGCAGTGCATCGATGGTTTCATTAAGCACCGCAATATCCTCATCACCGCCGATAACTACCAGCTTTCTCTGGCCGATGATCTCTATATTTTTTACGAGATAGTTTTTATAGGCGCCACTCTTTCCACTGCGGATCTTTGCATCGTGCAGATATGTTGAGTAATCCATTTCTTTCCCTCACTTTCGTTTCCTGTACTATTATTCACTGAGCATGAACATATTGTAGATCACCTTGATAGCCTTCTCGAAATCGGCACTTTCAATACCTACAATGATATTAAGCTCACTGGAGCCCTGGTCGATCATTCTGATGTTGATGTTTGCGTGAGAAAGCGCAGCAAACACTCTTGTTGCTACACCCTTAACAGAACGCATTCCACGACCTACTACTGCGATAAGCGCAAGACCGTCAACGATCTCGAAATGATCGGGCTTGATTACTTCCTTAAGACGCTGTGCCAGCTTTTCACGCTGACCTTCAAGCTCATCGGAATTAACGATAACACTGATCGTATCAATACCTGTAGGCATGTGCTCAGGGAAAATACCATGATTCTCAAGCACCTGAAGCAGTCTTCTCATAAATCCCTTATGGCTGTTCATTCTGTCCTTCTCAATAGAGATTACAGAGAAATTCTTCTTACCTGCAATACCTGTGATAACATGCTCAGCAGCAGGCTTTGTCTCAGAAGGAACAATCAATGTACCTGCATCCTCAGGCGCATTGGTATTCTTGATATTGATCGGGATATTTGCACTTCTTACAGGGAAAACTGCATCCTCATGCAGAACGCTCGCACCCATGTAGGAAAGCTCACGCAGCTCACTATAAGTAATAGTCTTGATGCCTGCAGGATTCTCTACGATTCGGGGATCTGCCACCAGCATACCGCTTACATCAGTCCAGTTTTCATACATGGAAGCGCCGGCTGCCTTTGCAACAACTGAACCTGTAAAGTCAGAACCGCCACGGGAGAAGGTCTTGATAGTACCGTCAGGCATTGCACCATAGAAACCGGGGATAACAGCCTTTTCAGCCTTATCCAGCATAGCTCCGAGGCATGCGTTTGTGATGTCATCGTCAAACTTGCCCTTATTGTCGAAGAAGATAGCCTTAGCTGCATCGATGAATTTGAAGCCGAGATAATTTGCAAGAATGATACCATTCAGATACTCTCCACGGCTAGCAGCATACTCTCTGCCTGCAGCAGCCTTGAAATTAACGCCGATCTTCTCAAACTCCTCATCAAGATCAAGTGTCATACCGAGATCGGAAATAATGCCGTTAAAGCGCTCTTTTATAGGTGCAAAAGCCTTGGTGAAATCCTCACCGTTCTGCACTGCGTCATAGCAGGTATACAGCATATCTGTAACCTTGATATCATCGGAATATCTCTTACCGGGTGCAGAAGGCACAACATAGCAGCGCTCAGGATCTGCATGGATTATGTCAGCTACCTTGCGGAACTGGTTAGCATCAGCAAGGGAGCTTCCTCCGAACTTAACAACTTTACTCATAAAAATCTGTCCTTTCAGTTTGTTTATGTTATTTTTATTTATATATACAGATATATATGATATCATACCACAAAATCCCTGAAAATGCAATAGCAGCGCCGAAAAATTTCATTTCAAGAAAAAAGCACCGCACATATTGTGTGCGGTGCGGAAAATATATCTGTTACTGTGCCATATCTGCTTTTATCAGCTGCTGATAAACCTTTGCAATAGGCGCATAATCCTTGTTTATCTGGATAAGCTGTCTGAGTGCAGCTACGCATTCCTTGAAATTGCGCATTCCTCTGAGGATATTGATCTGCTCCAGAGTAACTGCCGCCATAACATCCTGTGTGATATGGTTTTCACCATAAGTGTTGAGATACTTCATAGCAAGCTTTCCGACCTTCAGTGCCATTGGAATAATATCTTTTCCTGCTCCTGAAAGGATGACGATATCCTGCATATACAATCTTATCAGACACTGCAGACTTTCTTCATCCTGCTTGCCTTCGAGAGTATATTCAGATAAAACTTCCCCGAAACCAACGATATTGGAATGACCACCGATAAGATCTCTCTTAAGATCAGCGCTAGCCAGTACATAGGGAGTTATATCCATATTGCTGCAAAGCATCATATACAGCAGTTCAGGATAGTTTGCTCCGTTTTCTTCAATGAAAGAGTCTGCCTTTTCCTGAGTAAGAGCCTTATCAACGATATGAGTTTTCAGAAGCTCGACCAGATGCCTGCTGAGCTTATCACTGAGATTCATACCCACAAGCCTGTTCAGCATGCTACGCTGCTCGTCAAAATTCCAAGTGAATACACGATATCTGATTGCAGCCAGGAACATCGGCTTATCTTTATCCTCAAGAGTATTATACATCAGGCCCAGAGCCTTGGCATCGGTAAACCTGAGGAAATCTATGATCTGATTCAGGCGCATGATATGATCCATATCAGAATAATCAAACTTCTTCAGCGGATACTTCTTGAAATTTGCTTCTGCGTCCTTATATCTCTTCAATCGCAAACATGTTTCCGCAAAATTCAGATTAGTGCTGAGATATACATTTTCATTATCAAAAACGCATGCTACATACAGGGATTCTCTTGTGCATATACCCTCTTTGGTGAATTTTTCCTTTAATGAATAGAATTTTTTAAACTCATCATATGCTTCTTTATATTTTTCCTCTCTGAACAAAAGCATTGCTTTGAATGCATAAAATTCAGTATCGAGAGTTCGCTCCTTAACACGGATATCCATATCTACAGCGAAATATTCATCATAAAGCTTATATAATTCTTCGTGATTTTTTGTGCTGTACATATGAAGCGCCAGTGCATAATAAAGCGCCATAATATATTCGGTTTTCAGCTTTTTACACAGCTCTATTCCCTGATATGCGTACTCGATCGCCTGCGTTTTATCTTCAAGGAAATTATATGTATCATACAATTCCTTATAGAGTGTAGGGTCATTATCCTTAGCATCAGTCAACAGGCGCTCCTGCAACAACTTTGAATTTCTTTCAAATTTTTCGTTGAGTAATTCTTTATTATTAGTGAATGTATATCCATAATGATCCACAACATCTGTAAGCAGCCTTTTGGGATCAATAAACGGCTCCAGCTTTTCATGCACCACGCCGACAAATTTGGTTTCGGGAGCAATTTTTACAAGTCTGGGAATATAGCAATCAAAATAATCTGCCCTGTTATTCAAATCGGCATAGCTTCTTATCTTGATAAAAGCCGAATTAAAACTCTTATATTCACCGGTAACAAAGAAATTAATTACATCCTCACAGGACTGATATATCTCATCCGCATCAATGAACATATACCACTCGCCCTTGGCTGCTTTTAAGCTTACATTTCTTGCAGCAGAAAAGTCATTTATCCAATCAAAATGCAGCACATTATCAGTGAATTCCTTTGCGATCTCCACTGTTTTATCAGTGGAGCCTGTATCTACAATAATAAGCTCGCTATTCACTGCATCACGCAGAGGCTGAATAGATTCGAGACATTTTCTGAGGTATTTTTCCTCATTCTTTACTATCATACCGATTGAAAGCAGCATACTGATCTTCCTTCCCGATTATTATTTATATATCTATTTTACCATAAAACTCACACAGATACAATATCCGGATAAATATTTTATATAAAAAAACTCCCCCGAATCACTTCGGGGGAGCCTCGTTAGCTAGTTAGCTAGTCAGCTATCATGCTGCCTTGCCATTCTTAAGCTGCGCGGTTATTAGCCGAGGAGCTGCAGGATGGACTGGGGCTGCTGATTTGCCTGAGCGAGCATAGACTGAGCAGCCTGCTGAAGGATGTTGTACTTGGTGTAGTTCATCATCTCAGAAGCCATGTCTGTGTCACGGATTGTGGACTCAGCTTCAGTCATGTTCTCAGCTGTTGTTGTCAGGTTCTCGATCTTGTGCTCGAGACGGTTCTGGATGGAACCGAATGTAGCTCTAACCATGGAAACCTTGTTGATAGCGTAGTCGATCTGGTCGATAGCTGCGTTAGCAGAAGCCTGTGTAGAGAGGCTCAGACCAGCAGTGCTCAGACCATCTGCACGAGAGGATACGTTCATGTTAGCGGACAGAGCGCCGATACCCTTTGCAGAGTAAGCGAATGTGAAGTTAACTGCATCCTTGGAACGTGCGCCTACCTGCAGAACGATGCTGTCAGTGTAGGTCAGATCTGCACCAGCTGCGCTGTATGCGTTACCAACAGAAACCTGTGTTGTGGAAGTAGCGGGATCTGTTGTAGCTGCTGCTGTGTAATCGAACAGATTATCAGCCTGTACCTTGCCATCAGCCATCTCGCCGCCGTTCAGAGCAGTAACGCCGTTGAAGTCTGTGTCAGCGATCTGGTTCAGCTCATCGTTCAGCTGATCGAACTCGAGCTGGATAGCAGCGCGGTCTGTAGCGTCATCATATGTGCCGTTAGCGGACTCAGCTGCGAGCTCCTTCATTCTCTGAAGGATAGAGTGTGTCTCAGTCAGAGCGCCCTCATAAGTCTGGATCATGGAGATACCATCCTGAGAGTTTCTCTTAGCCTGGTTCAGACCACGGATCTGGGATCTCATCTTCTCAGAGATTGCGAGACCAGCTGCGTCGTCACCTGCACGGTTGATTCTGAAACCGGAAGAGAGCTTCTCAGAAGACTTCTTCATAGAGTTAACGTTGAAGTTAAGTCTGTTGTAAGAGTTGAGCGCGTTCATGTTATGCTGTACTACCATGCCTGCCATAAAAATTTCCTCCTTGAAATTCACGTCCCTGTTAACTTATTCAGGAAATCCGTTCCTGTGGGGACGTATGGTTGAAAGTAATAATGTTGTTCTCTTATGTACACTTGGAGAACCGGTTTTTAGCTTTTCAGCTATCACGTATATTATATCGGTGGATTTTTTCAAAACTTTAGCGTTTTTTTAAAAATTTTTTAAAATTTTTTTATTTTTTTGGAAATAGCTCCAATAAGCATAAAAATCCCCTCTCCGTGATGCGGAAAGGGGATAAGGGGCTTTGATATCATCCAAGCAGCTGCAGGATGGACTGAGGCTGCTGGTTTGCCTGAGCGAGCATGGACTGTGCAGCCTGCTGCAGGATATTGTATTTGGTGTAATCCATCATTGTGGACGCCATATCTGTATCACGGATGGTGGATTCTGCCTCTGTCATATTCTCAGCTGTAGCGGTCAGATTTTCGATCTTATGCTCAAGTCTGTTCTGGATAGCACCGAAGGTGGCTCTTACCATAGAAACCTTATTTACAGCGCAATCGATCCTATCTATTGCAACATTCGCAGTCGCCTGAGTGGAAAGATCCAGACCCTCTGATACAACAGTAGTACCGGTCATTACGCCGTTTTTATCATATGTCTTTTCAGTAAGAGCGCCAAGACCGAGACCTGCTGCAGATACATCCATATTTGCCTTCAGATCACCCATACCTGTAGATGTATAAGCAAAAGTAAAGTTTACCGCATCCTTGGAGCGTGCGCCTACCTGCAGAGTGATAGTCTCACAATATGTAAGATCAGCTGCTGCAGACTGATATGCATTGGATACCGAAACATTGGTGCCGCCTGTGAGTATGGGCTTTGCAGATGCTGTATAATCAAACAGATGATCTGTATGTTCTGTGCTGTCGGCCATCTTTCCGCCGTTCAGTGCTATAACACCGTTAAAGTCTGTATCAGAGATCTGATCCAGCTCATCACATAACTGGTTGAATTCAAGCTGGATAGCAGCACGGTCTGTGGCGTCATCGTATGTGCCGTTAGCGGACTCAGCTGCGAGCTCCTTCATTCTATCAAGAATTGAATGAGTTTCGTTAAGCGCACCCTCAAAGGTCTGGATCATGGAGATACCATCCTGAGAGTTTCTCTTAGCCTGGTTCAGACCACGGATCTGGGATCTCATCTTCTCAGAGATTGCAAGACCTGCAGCGTCGTCACCTGCACGATTTATTCTCAAGCCGGAAGAGAGCTTCTCAGAAGCTTCCTTCATGCTTGCAACGTTAAAGTTTAATCTGTTATATGAATTGAGAGCATTCATGTTATGCTGTACTACCATTCCTGACATGACTGTTCCTCCTTATCGAAAGCTCCGAATAGTATTTTTCTGCTTCAGAGCATAGTGCTTCTTAATATACTCCATATATAATATCGCTCATTTTCCGATAAACTTTAGCTTTTTCTAAAAAAAATACAACATTTAATGCAAGTTTCTCTTTGTATACTTATTTTAATATATAAGACACAAAATCAATATTCATCAATTTATTATCTGAAAGATATCCCGCTATCCTCTCTGCTATTGTGCTATCGGAATACAGTACCCCTGCAATATCTGAGACTGTGCATATCAGTTCTTCCTTTGATGATGCAAGTGTAATTGCTCCCATATACGCTTTTATCACTGCCGCTGCACTGAATATAAATACAAATATATTTTCAGCAGCAGAGATCATCTCCGACCATCCGATGATGCGCCATTCCATAAAAAGAGATTTTACGATATTCCGAACCGCTGACGAGCATATATTATCAAATTTATCCTCGCATTCTTTTTCGGTGTCATCCGATAATATCAGCTTCCAGCCGAAAATATCCTCAAAAACATCGTTCAGTTCTGCAACTGCTCCATTTTTAGCGATACCTGCAGCTTCTGCAAATTTGAGCATGGCATCTTTGAGTGTGATGCCATCGTCCCATAATATCGTTTCAAGCGTTTCCGTTATGCTGCGTGATCGTATACTATTTTCCGACGTAATTATTGCTGATATACTATTTTCAGTTGCTTTTTCTTTTATCAGCTGCATGCTGTCTTCATCTCTTAACAGTCTTTCTGCCACAGCATAGCATGTGGTCTTGCAGCTTTTTATAAATTCGTTTCCTGTCAGACGAGTAATTACAGGATACTGGCGGCAGGTATATGAAAGATATTCCTGCCCCAGCTGACGATGTATCTCGCATAATCCATCCGATAAAAACGGGCAAAGATCTTCCTCATTCATTTTTACTGCACTATATTTATCTGCAACCGGAAATGCTTTTTCACATCTTTCATACAGTTCCCCTTGGCAGACCATTTTCAGTTTCTCTATCTCTTCGGCAGTCCATATTACCGACCAGCCCGAGCAGCAGGTCGCCGGACATTTATCAGCAATGCAGCTGAATTCTTTTGCTGTTATGCTCTGCTTTATATAGTAATCCATATCCACCTCAAAAAAGGCGGTCATAGCATTGTATGACCGCCGCATTTTATTTTTCCGATCCCTCCAAGAAATAAGAAGCCTCCATATCAGCAACCGAAAGTGCAAATGCTAATGGATACATCTCCAGAGCCTTTCCCACTGAATTTTTATCTTCATTGCCCGAAAAACCCATGTGCCAGCGTATCGCCATAGCTTCTTCGCGGGTAAGACGCATAAATCCGCTTACCATATATACGGATTTTTCACCATGACCATACGGAAGTGTATCATGTATTTCATAATAAGGTACCTTTTCCCACTGACCTGTCTTTTCATTCTTGGCATTGCGGTAGCTTACCCTATAGAAATTCACTTTGCAGATATCATGAAGAAGAGCTGTTATTGCAATGGTCTCAGCACTTGCGGTAAGACCGTAATTCTCCTTCACCCTCTGTCGTTCCATATATGCGCACATGCACTCATACACATTCAGCGAGTGACGAAGAAGTCCGCCTTCAAATGCATTATGATATCTGGTGCTTGCGGGAGCAGTGAAAAAATCACTCTTGTTCTCAAGAAAATCAAGCAGCTTATCAGCACCCTCACGCTTGATGTTATCGTTATAAATCTGAATGAATAATTCCTTATCTGTCATATCTGTCACCAATAATAAATCCTCTTTCTGTTAAGACATCTGTCTTCTACATCAAACGTATATTCATATTTTAATATAGTGTAGTTTCCTTCACTTACTGAAGCTACAATATACTGATCCATTACACCAGCATCTATCATATCGATATGCGTTCCATACGGTGCAGTTTCAACACCGCCATCATATACTGCCAACTCTGCCAGCTTTCCGTCGAATATTGCAAAAAATCTGGCATATTGCGGTGTTTCCACTTCATTTATTATATGAAAATCAAGCTGGATCAGATCAGGATACTCATCGACCTTAAATTCCCGCTTATTTGAGATGAGTTCGCAGCCATAAGAAAGATTATCCTTAACACTTTCCATAATTAGAAATCTGTCATCCCTAGGAACATTTATCTTATAGGAATCCAGTATTTCTCCTCCGCTCATGAGATCCAGACGAAAATCTCCGTATAGCTCTCCTTTTACATAGGTAGTCTCCATATCCGCTTCAGCTGTGCTGTCTAACCTTACACCTGAAATGTCTACAGTGTAATACACGCCTTCAGAATACACATTCATTATCGTATAAGATAATCTGTCTCCCTCTACTTTCGGGGACTGTAATGCTGCAGGGATAAGCTCATCAGGCTCAATATAAGCATCCATAGCGGTAGTAGTTGTGGCAGAAGTAGTCGTAGATGTGACAGATGTAGAAACTGTAGTAGTTTCAGTTGTGGAAGCAGATGTAGCTTCAAACGTACCCGATGACTGAGACTGTTCCTCGAGATTACATCCGCTTAACATCAGTACGGCACATACTATAGCCATTCTCTTTTTCATTGAACTCACCTCCGTATTACTAACTTATTTATATTATATAGAATATCTTATTAAAAATCAAGCACATTCCGACACATTTATCGTATTCATATCTGTAATTAAAATTTGATTTTCCTTTTAACATTCAACCTCATTTTGTTGATAAAAATTTTTTCAATATAATTCTAACTGTTTTTCAACTCGTTTTTTCTTTGTTTCAACAAAATATCCATTCCGTATAAAACAGCGGAATTTTAACATTTTCAACTGTGTTTTCAACCAAAAACCTTAGTTTTCCATGTTTCAACGTGGAAAAATGCTGTTTAATCAAGGTTGAATCGGGGGTGTTGATTAAACTTTCAACTTATAAAATAATAATTATTATCGATTTTGATGATTTACGGTATTTTAATTCAAAATCCGATTTTTAAACAAACTGTATAATTATGAGTTTTACAGATATTTTAACGTTTATTTTAACATGCTTCAATTGTTTTACGTTGAAACACTATTTTGGATTTGTTCACTGAAATAACGGAATTTTAACATTTTCAACCGAGTTTTTAACATAAACATGCCGTTTTTAACTGTTTATACGCTAAGTTTTACTGTTTTTTATGTCGAATTGTTGAAAACGTGTTGAAATTGTGTATAAATTCATAAATGAGAACTATAATGATGTTAAATATTAATTTGAAGGTGATGAAATGATAAAAGGCGTAACAAAGAATATAATCGAGATCAATCCAAGAAATCACGATTATTTTGAAAAACTAATTATAATTCTGAAAAATGCTCCGGAAATACCTGATGAAGAAGATCTTCTAAAAAACGCATTTCTGATGATAGGACAGACTCCTCCTTCTATAATTAATAAGCATACGGATATCATAAAAATGTCATTATGTATTCTGAGCGGAGCTTTAATTTCACTGCTGTGCTGTATTGCAATCCGACTATTTGTTTAATATTCACATATTACTGTTGAATATTTCGAGTGATTTGTGCTTGAAAAAAATTCTGAATTATGTTATTATTAAATATGAACTTTTATTATTTCGTACTATGCCCTCTGATAATAGTTTTTATATAAAACTATTTGGCCGTATACAGTATTAAGGTAATATATCATGAAAGTGGAATGGTGAAAATTATGGATTCTTTATCTTCATTATCAGATATCTATAATCTCGTAGTAGAAAACTGCGTTAAAGAATATGGCTTATCGGAATCTGCCCGTGAATTATGGCTTGATCCGCTTGTGCCAATGGAAATGAAAGGCACAACAGTAGTGCTTGCAACAGAAGATGATTTCAAAAGAGATACCCTTTACAGCTTTTATGTGAATAAACTGGAATCACAGTTTACAAACATAATGGGATTTCCTATCTCCGTTGAGATCATTGTCAACGACAGCAATCCTACAATAGTATCAAAGTTTGATAACATAAAGAATGATGAGACTGTATCAAACAAGATCGAAACTATGGTAAACGACAACAAGGTTACATATACTTTCGATAATTTTATCGTCGGTCCTTCCAATAACCTTGCTTTTGCTGCAGCAAAGGCTGTTTCCCAGAAGCAGCATGAAAAATATAATCCGCTGTTTATCTATGGTGATTCAGGTCTCGGAAAAACTCATCTTCTTTCCGCAATACAGAACGAGATGCAGAATAATTTCCCCGGAATAAATATAATCTATATTTCTTCCGAGACATTTACAAATGAATTCCTGCACTCCATTTCTGCAAATACAACTGAGAATTTTGACGAAAAATACAGAAGAGCTGATGCTCTGCTGATAGATGATATCCAGTTTATTGCAGGTAAAGAGCAGACAGAGGAGAAATTCTTCCACATCTTCAATGAGCTTTATAAGCTCAACAAGCCGATAGTTCTGACTTCAGACCGTCCTGCAAAGGAGATTAAATCCATTTCCGACAGACTGAAGACAAGATTCTCTTCTGGCCTTGCTGCAGATGTACGAGCTCCCGAATATGAAACAAGGCTTGCTATTATCCAGCGTAAGGCTGAGCTGCTGAACTTCAAGATACCGGATGATGTTGTAGATTTCATTGCAACAAAGCTGAAATCCAACATACGTCAGATAGAAGGCGTTGTTACAAAGATGAATGCCCTTTATATGGTATCTAAAATGAAGCCGACTATCGTTGTGGCTCAGAATGTCATCAAGGATATCGTATCCGACCATCAGCCTATCCCAATAACCGTTGATAAGATAATCAATGAAGTTGCAAAGATATATAATGTTACACCTGATGATATGAGATCACCTAAGCGTGCTGCCAATATTTCCGCTGCCCGCAAAGCTGCTATTTATGTTATCCAGGATATAACAGGTCTCTCTTATGATGCTATCGGTAAGGAATTTGACAGCCGTGATCATTCTACCGTAGTTTACGCCCTCAAATGCGTAAAGAAATCTATGGCAAATGACAGCAGTTATCGTTCCGTTATTGAGGATATCATTAAGAATATAAAAGCCAATCAGTAATTTCTTATTAATATGGTGTTATCAACTGAATTATCAACAAGTTTTTAATAATTATCAACTGCATGTTTAATATTTTAATCATTTCAACTTCTTCTTAAAATTTCAACATTGCATTATTGAAAATTTTTGATCGTTTTTTAGCTTGGTTATGCGGATATTTGAAAATTCCACATATTCAACACCCCTTATTATTATGATTATATAATATTATTTATTTTTATATTTCATTTTTCATCAGCGAAAGGAGATCGTTATGAAATTCAGCTGTCAGAAAGAAGTGCTTTTAAGTGCCGTACAGACTACCTCCAAGGCTGCTGCAGGAAAGTCCAGTATCCCTGCTCTTGAGGGTATACTGCTTGAGCTTGAGGGTAATAACCTCACTGTAACAGGCTATAATCTGGATATCGGTATTAAAACTGATATTGAAGTTAATGGCGCAGAAAGCGGAAATATCGTTATAAATGCAAGAATGGCAGGCGATATTATCAGAAAAATGCCTTCGGGTGAGATCACTTTCAGCTGCGATAGCAATAATATGGCTACTATCATAAGCCGTGAAACAGAGTTTTCTGTTATGTGCATGAGCGCTGATGATTATCCTGTAGTTCCGCAGGTAAATCCCGAAACAAGCTTCTCTGTTCCACAGAAGATGATAAAGAGCATGATAACTCAGACAAAATACGCAGTTGCTGTTACTGATACAAAGCCTGCTCTTATGGGTTGTAAGTTTGAGATAAACGACAACGTGCTTAATGTAGTTGCAGTTGACGGTGTAAGAATTGCTCTTCGTCAGGAGCCTGTAGTTTATGATAATATTGAATTCATAGTTCCTGCAAAGACTCTGGATGAGTTGGTTCATATACTTTCGGATGATAGTGATAAAAATATTACATTCTGTATTGATAAAAATCAGATTTCTTTCAGCGTTGGCGATTATATTATGATCTCCCGTCTGATTGATGGAGAATTTATTCAGTACAACAAGCATCTTGTATGCAATGATGATGTATATGCAGAAGTAAACTGCCGTGACATGATTGATATGCTTGACCGTGCTATGCTCATCATCAATGAGAAGAATAAGAATCCCATCCGCTGTGAGCTTAATGGAGATATTATCTCTCTGAGCTGTACAACAGGTCTTGGAAAGGTAAATGATAAGATCAATGTTAAGTATAACGGCGAGCCTATAACTATAGGCTTCAATGCAAAATATATGCTGGATGCATTCAAGGCGTGCGATACAGATACTGTAAAGCTTATTATGAGCAGCTCTGTTGCTCCTATAATCATAAAGCCTATGGCAGGCACTGAATTTACATTCCTTGTTCTGCCTATGCGACTTAAATGAATAGATCACTGGGAGAAGATTTGTAATATAAGAATGGGACTCCCGGAAGAATAAGACAAAAGAGAAGGGACAAAAGAATTATGGAAGAAATAAAAATAGTTACTCCTTTTATAAAGCTGGATCAGCTTGTAAAGTTTGCAGGTCTTGCAGAAACAGGAGCAAAGGCCAAGATACTTATCGAACTTGGAGAATTCAATGTGAATGGCGATCTTTGCACTAAGAGAGGAAAAAAGATAAAGCCCGGTGATGTCATTGATTTCAAGAATAAGAAGTATAAGGTAGTGCTTGATGAGAATGCAGAGATACCTGCAGAATAATTAATGATTATAACTAAGATATATATACGGAATTTCCGTAATATCAAAGAGGCTGAATTAAGCTTCGATAAAGATCTGAATATTTTTGTCGGGAAAAACGCACAAGGTAAGACTAATCTTATGGAAGCGCTGTCCGTATGTCTGGGCGGCAGCTTCCGCCATGTGCGTTTTTCTCAGTATATACCTGCAGATGATCAGAAAGCGGAGGTAATGATCCGTCTTTATTTCACCGATGATGAAAACACCCGTGAGAACGTGGTAGAATATTCTATAAATTCAGGAAAAGTATCGGTAAAATATAACGGATTGAAAATGAATGATGCTGCAGAATTATACGGAGTGTTAAAATATGTTGTTTTTATACCGGAACATCTTAACCTAATAAAGGGTAGTCCTGAGCTTCGTAGAAATTATCTGGATGATGTGGCGGTAATGCAGACAAAAACTCATCTGAAAAAGCTTTCTAGATATAACAGAGGGTTAAAACAGCGTAATAATATACTATCGTTTATTAATCCGAATATATCAATTGCGGAATTATCTGCGCAGCTTGCCAGTTGGAATGAGGTTCTGGCAGGGGAAGGTATCAATGTTACTTATGGCAGACTGAAGTATTTTGATTTTCTGAAGGAATATGCAGCAGAGATGTATTCTCAATTGACTGAGGGTGCAGAAAAGCTTGATATGGATTATTATAGCTCAATTTTTAAAACAGAAAGTATTAATTTTGATAATGTAAACTTACTGTTTAAAAAATATATTACTGAGATGGATAATAATCTGGAATCTGAGATGAAACTTCGCTATACTCTGGCGGGAATTCACCGTGATGATGTTAATTTCTATATCAATGGTATGGCGGCAAGGGATTTTGCATCTCAGGGGCAGCTCAGAAGCGCCGCATTGGCGTTAAAGTTATCTGAGGCAGAAATTATACGCCGAAAGAATAAAACATGCCCTGTAGTCATTCTGGACGATATTTTGAGTGAGCTGGATCATGTGAGAAGAAATTTCGTTATTAACAATATTGAAAAATCTCAGGTATTTATTACTTGCTGTAATATTGATGATCTGTCTTCTCTTAAAAATGGAAAGACCTGGGTGACTGAAAACGGCACTTTCAATGAGGTGTGATATGTTTCTGTTTCTTGGTGGCGATGTCACTGTGCATGAAAAGGATATTATAGGTATATTTGATATTGAAGAATGTTCTGTAAGCAGAATGACTGCGGATTATCTTAATGTGTGTCAGAAAAAAGGAAAAGTGGAGTATGTTTCACTGGATATGCCGAAATCTTTCATAGTTTGTTCTGATAAAACATATATATCCAATGTATCAAATTCCACTATAAACAAAAGAGTTTCAAAAAAATAGAAATCACCTGTGCAAAAACTATCATGTTTACGCACAGGCTTTATTTTTGCGTTTTTAGAGATTTTAGGTGCTTATACGAGTACCTACTTTTTTATGGTTAAAAAACGATTTTAAGGGCAAAAACGCTTGAAATTTTTTCTGATTTGTGATATACTATATATAATATTAGTGATAATGGAAAAATGTTTTTTTATCACTATAAAAATAATCAGTTTAGTGAAAGGCAAGGGTGACTTGTTTATCCTTGCCCTGTTTATTTCACGGAGGGTAATATGGCAGAAAATGAAAAGGCACTGGACGTCAACTATGGCGCCGATGATATTCAGGTCTTAAAGGGACTTGAAGCGGTAAGAAAGCGTCCCGGTATGTATGTCGGTTCTTCGGGTGAGGGAGGTCTGCATCATCTTGTTTATGAGATTGTAGATAACTCTATTGATGAGGCACTGGCCGGTTACTGTACCGAGATAGACGTTTCTATTCTTCCCGATAACGTTATCCGTGTTATAGATAACGGTCGTGGTATTCCTACTGCGATCAATCATGCAGAGGGCATCTCTGCAGCTACTGTCGTATTTACCATACTCCATGCAGGCGGTAAATTCGGTGGTGGCGGATATAAGGTAGCAGGTGGTCTGCACGGCGTAGGTGCATCTGTAGTTAATGCGCTGTCCGAATGGCTGGAGGTAGAGATCCACGATGGCAAGAATGTGCATTTTCAGCATTTCGACCGTGGTGAATATACAGAACAAATTAAGATCATTGGTGAGACTGATCACACAGGTACTCAGGTAACTTTTAAGCCTGACTCCGAAATATTCCATACAACAGAGTTCAGATATGATACTTTGCAGGAAAGACTTCGTGAGAAGGCATTCCTGAACGGTGGTCTGAAGATAAATCTTTCTGATCTGCGTGATCCTGAAAATCCTGTGCGTGAAGTAATGCAGTACGAAGGCGGTATTATGAGCTATATCGAATGGCTCAATAAAAAGCGTGGTGCTGATGTTCTGCATCCCGATGTCATCTTCCTGCACGGTGAGATGAATGGTATTGATGTAGAGATCGCATTCCAGTATACCACCGACTTCAACAGTGAAGTATTCCGTTCTTTTGCAAACAACATCCACACAGGTGAGGGTGGTACTCATGAGCTTGGTCTGAAGAAGGCTCTCAGCAAGGTCATCAATGACTATGCTAAGGCTTATAAGGAAGCTAATGAGAAGAATAAGATCAAAAAGGCCACTAAGAAGAAGGAAGATGAGAAGCCTTTCACAGGTTTCAGCGGCGAAGCTATAAGAGAAGCAATCAACGCTATCATTTCCGTAAAGCTTCCTGAATGTGAGTTTGAAGGTCAGACAAAGGGTAAGCTTGGTAATCCCGAGGTACAGCCTGTTGTATATAAGATCGCTACTGAGCAGCTGACATATTATTTTGAAGAGCATCCCGAGACAGCTATGATAATCATGAACAAGGCTATCAATTCTCAGGCTGCCCGTGACGCTGCAAAGCGTGCTATGGAAGCTAAGCGTAAGTCTGTAATGGACAGCAACGGTCTGCCCGGAAAGCTTGCTGACTGCTCTGAATCTGATCCTACAAAGACTGAAATATATATCGTAGAGGGAGACTCTGCGGGCGGCTCTGCCAAGAGCGGCAGAGACAGACGCTTTCAGGCTATCCTGTCCCTCTGGGGTAAGATGCTCAATGTTGAGAAGGCAAGAGCAGATAAGGTATATAATAACGATAAGCTGTCTCCTGTAGTTAAGGCTTTAGGTACAGGTATTGCAGAGGATTTTGATATATCCAAACTACGTTACGGCAGAGTAGTAATCATGGCCGATGCTGATGTCGACGGTATGCATATCAGAACGCTGCTGCTGACATTCTTCTTCCGTTTCATGCGTCCTCTGCTGGAACAGGGACATGTATACTGTGCTCAGCCTCCGCTGTTTAAGGTATGGAGAGGCAAGCAGGTAAGATATGCATTCTCCGACGAGGAAAGAGATCAGTATATTGCCGAGCTTATGGGTGAGAATCCTAATGCTAAGGTAGATGTACAGCGTTATAAAGGTCTTGGTGAGATGGATCCCGATCAGCTTTGGGAAACTACTATGAATCCTGAGACCCGTACGATGCTTCGTGTAAGTGTTGAGGATGCTGCAAAGGCTGATGAGATCATGACTATACTCATGGGCGATAAGGTAGAGCCTCGTCGTGAGTTTATTGAAAAGAATGCAAAGCTGGCAGTAAATCTCGATATCTGATCAATAAGGAGTGATATTTGTGCCGGGACTTATTCCTGATTTCGGTAGTATGAATGATGAAATCATGGCGCCGGAGCCTCTTCTTAGTTTCTGCTATGATAATACTCTTGAAGAAATAGATGGAGCTTTGAAATCCTATCAGCAGAAGTTCGGTACAAAAAGACGTGCCGTTTTGCTGATAGCATATTGTATACTTACAGTGGCAGCTATAGTTCTGATAATTATGGATCATGACAACATACTTCCGTATGCTGCGCTCGTGTTCTGTATATTCAATCTCTATTTCAATCTTACTGATAAGAAAAGAATGAGAAAGAAGATAATCGAAGCTATCAAGGATACAAATCCTGAAGATTATACAGCTACGGTATATGATGATAAGATCGAGATAGATACAATTATCAAGCCTAAGGAAAACGAGATAAAAATGGATGAGGAGAATGATGAGGATATTGAAAATATCGCTCCCATTAAAAGCGTTTTCATATTTGGTACTGATATGCTTGATTTTGCTGAGAATGAAGATTCTCTGCTGCTGATAGCCGCAAGACGTCAGACATACTGCTTCCCTAAACGCTGTCTTACAAAGGATCAGGAGGACAAGCTCCGTGACATCCTTACTGAAAAGACAGAAATGTGATTTGACTTTTTACTGGGATATATGATATATCTCAAGGAGGAAAAATGGATATTGATTTCAGTTCAGAAAAGCTTATAAATATCGACCTTGAGGAGACTATGAAGGATTCCTTCATACAGTACGCAATGTCGGTAATTACATCCAGAGCGCTGCCTGATGTGCGTGATGGTCTGAAGCCTGTTCACAGACGTATAATCTATACGATGAACGAGGCAGGCAATACTTCAGATAAGCCTACCCGTAAGTGTGCATACACTGTCGGTGAGGTTCTGGGTAAATATCATCCCCACGGTGACGCTTCTGTATACGATGCTCTTGTTCGTCTGGCGCAGGATTTCTCTTTGCGTTATCCGCTGATCCAGGGTCAGGGTAACTTTGGTTCTGTAGACGGCGACCCTGCCGCTGCTTACCGTTATACTGAGGCTAAGCTTGCTAAGATCTCGGATGAAATGATCCGTGATATCAACAAGAAGGTCGTTGATTTTACAACAAACTACGATGATAAGCTGCAGGAGCCTGTAGTTCTTCCTTCCCGTTTTCCTAATCTGCTGGTAAACGGTAGTAATGGTATCGCTGTAGGTATGGCTACAAATATCCCTCCCCATAATCTCGGAGAGGTAATTGACGCTATCCTGCTTATGATAGAGGATCCCGAGGCTACTATTGAGGATATCATGACCAAAATTCAGGGTCCTGATTTCCCAACCGGCGGTATTATCATGGGTTACAGCGGCATCCGTTCCGCATACTACACAGGTCGTGGCAAGATAATTCTGCGTGGCAGAGCTGAGATCGTTGAGGAGAATAACCATACAAGGATCATCATCAATGAGATTCCGTATATGGTGAATAAGGCTCGCCTGCTTATGAGCATCGGTGATCTTGTGCGTGATAAGCGTATAGAGGGTATCTCTGTTGTTCGTGATGAGTCTGACAGAAACGGTATGCGTATCGTTATTGAACTCAAGCGTGACGCAAATGCAAATGTAGTGCTGAATAAGCTGTATTCCTATACTCAGCTTCAGGATACAGTCGGTGTTATCATGCTTGCACTGGTGGATGGTCAGCCTAAGATACTTCCTCTGCGTGATATGTTGCAGCAGTATCTCAATTTCCAGGTCGAGGTCGTTACAAGACGTACAAAGTATGATCTTGAAAAGGCTCAGGAGCGTGCGCATATTCTCGAAGGTTTCCTGCTTGCTATTGATTTTATTGACGAGGTAATTTCTATCGTTCGTCACAGCAAGACTCTGCAGGAGGCTAAGGAACGCCTTGTAGAGCGTTTCAAGAATGTTGATGTTTCAAAATCGGGCCTTTTCCCGACGGGAACATATTCTCTTTCCGAGGCTCAGGCGGACGCTATCGTTCAGATGCGTATCGGTCAGCTGACAGGTATGGAGGAATCCAAGATCGCAGATGAGTTGGGTGAGAAGAGAGAGCTTATCGCAGAATATATGGCTCTGCTTTCTGATAATGGAAAGATGCTGCACCAGATCGGTACAGAACTTGAGGCTATTAAGAAGAAGTACAACGATGCAAGAAGAACTTCTATCGAGCCTGTAAGCGGTGAGGTGGATATCGAGGATCTTATCCCCGTTGAGGATTGCGTTGTTACTTATACAAATATCGGCTACATCAAGCGTCAGCCTGTCGAGATATACAATATCCAGAAACGTGGCGGCCGTGGCGTTTCGGGTATGAAGCAGCGTGATGAGGATTTTGTGGAAAATATGTTTATTTCTTCCAGTCACGAAAATATCCTCTTTATCACAAATCAGGGTAATATGCACCGCATCAAGTGCTATGAGATACCTGAGGGCGGCAGACAGTCCCGTGGTATGAATATCGTAAATCTGCTTCAGCTTAATGAGGGTGAGCAGGTTGCTGCGATGATGACCACCAACGATTTTGCCGATAATAAGTACTTTATCTGTATCACTAAGAAGGGTATAGTAAAGAGAACAAATCTTTCTGAATATAAAAATATTCGTAAGAGAGGCCTGCGTGCTATCACTGTTGCTGAGGATGATGAAATAGTATCCGCATTCCTTACAGAGGGCGACTGCACTATCCTTGTTGCTACAAGAAACGGTATGTCTCTTAGATTTGATGAGACTAAGGTAAGACCGCTCGGCAGAGGTGCAAGAGGTGTTCGTGCTATCAAGCTGCGTGATGAGGATTATGTAGTTGGTGCCACAAAGATATTCGACGATCAGGCTACTATCCTTACTGTTACAGATAAGGGTATGGGTCGCCGCTGCGCGATCAGCAGCTATCGTCTGCAGAACAGAGGCGGCTTTGGTCTGAAGAATTATCCTGTAAGTGATGAAAAGGGATATGTATGCGGTATCAGAACTCTTGGTCCTGATGACGATGTTATCCTTATCAGCACCGATGGTGTTATCATTCGATTCCGTGCAAATGATCTGCGTACTATGGGCAGACCTGCTTCGGGTGTGCGTGTAATGCGTCTTGGCGAGGACAGCAGAGTTGCTTCCTTTACTAGAACCGCGCATGACGAGGATGAGGAAACAACAGAGATAGAAAAGGTGTCCGATGAGGAGATCGCTGCTTCTCTCAGTGCTGAGGCAAGCGAGGTCGTAGAGCCTGATGTGGAGCCTAATGATGATGAGGAAGCTGAGGCACAGGCTGAAGCTCCTGATGATGAAGAATAATTAAATATCTGCGCCCGGGCAGGGGAAACCCATGTTCGGGCGTGTTTTCTGATTGTTCCATGTGGAACAAATGAAATAATATGTCGAAAGGAAGATGACCGATGGCAACAGGATATACTCTTGAAGAGTATGATGTTGTGGTTATAGGAGCAGGTCATGCGGGCTGCGAGGCTGCTCTTGCAGCTGCAAGACTTGGAATGAAA
The DNA here is from genome assembly GCA_045531575.1 of Oscillospiraceae bacterium. GTDB lineage: Bacteria > Bacillota > Clostridia > Oscillospirales > Ruminococcaceae > CAG-115. The sequence goes on from JAZSEG010000316.1 coordinate 47,818, forward strand.
ACTGCGATATTCACACTGTCGCTGGACTGCATTGCAAATATGCCGTGTAATCCGTGCATTGGCGGCTCGGCAAAGGGTCAGATAGTGTGTGAGATAGATTCCCTCGGCGGCGAGATGGGTAAAGCGGCGGATGCTACATTCATTCAGTCCCGTATGCTGAACAGGGGAAAGGGTCCTGCGGTGCATAGTCTGAGAGTGCAGAGTGACCGGAATAAATATCATTTGTACATGAAGAAATGTCTGGAGGATACACCAAATCTGTATATCAAGCAGGCAGAGGTAGTATCTGTTGATGTGGAGGATGGACGAATAACAGCGGTGCGCACAAAGCTCGGTGCAGTTCATCCCTGCAAGGCTGCCATAATTACTACAGGAACTTATCTGAATGGTAAGATACACATCGGTGAGCTGAATTATGAGGCAGGCCCTGATAATGTGCTCCCGTCTACAGGTCTTACAGAATGTCTGAAGGAACTTGGTTGTACCATGCGTAGATTCAAGACAGGTACTCCTGCACGAGTGCATAAGCGCTCTATCAATTTCGATGTGCTTGAAAAGCAGGTCGGTGACGATGATATAATTCCATTTGCATTTGATAATGAGGATAAACTCGAGAATATAGTAGATTGCTATGTATCATATACTAATGCCGAGACTCATAAGGTTATCCTTGATAATCTGCATAGATCTCCATTATATTCGGGAAGGATAGAGGGTGTTGGTCCTCGTTATTGCCCGAGTATTGAGGATAAGATAGTGCGCTTCAAGGAAAAGGAGCGCCATCAGTTGTTTCTGGAACCTATGGGTCTGGATACCGATGAATATTACGTTCAGGGTATGAGTTCCTCTCTTCCTGAGGATGTACAGCTGAAATTCATGCGTACAATCAAAGGTCTTGAAAATGTAGAGATAATGCGTCCGGCGTATGCTATTGAATATGATTGCTGTGATCCGCTTGAATTGCTCCCTACACTGGAATTTAAAAAGATATCAGGTCTTTATGGTGCCGGTCAGTTCAACTGCACTAGTGGTTATGAGGAAGCTGCTGCACAGGGAATCGTTGCAGGTATAAACGCTGCTAGAAAGATCAAGGGTGATGAGCCTGTTATTCTTGACAGAGCATCCAGCTATATCGGAACTCTTATTGATGATCTTGTAACTAAGGGTTGCACTGAGCCTTATAGGATGATGACTTCACGAAGTGAATATCGCCTTATCCTCAGGCAGGATAATGCTGCTGAGAGACTAATGCCACTGGGCCATGAAATAGGCCTTGTATCTGATGAGAGATATGAGAGATTTCTTGCAGAACAAAAACAGGTTGCGGAAGTACTTGAAAGAGTGCGTACCACTACGATACATGCTTCTGATGAGTTGAATGAACTTCTTGTTTCCAGAGGAACCAGTCCTCTTACAAATGGTATCAGGATGATTGAGCTGCTGAAGAGACCACAGGTTGCTTATGAGGATCTCAAACCGTTCGATAAAAAACGTCCTGAGCTGAAGCCGTCACTCATCAATAAGATCGAGATCGAACTGAAGTATTCGGGATACATCAAGATACAGCAGGAGCAGATAGATAAGATGCGCAAGCTGGAAACAAAACTTCTGCCTGCAGATGTGGATTATAGGACAATTAAAGGACTGCGACTTGAAGCACAGGAAAAGCTGAATAAATTCAGACCGCTTAATGTCGGTCAGGCAGGACGTATCTCGGGTGTGAATCCTGCGGATGTTTCGGTGCTGCTTATATGGCTTGCAGGAAAGGGAGGAAACGATGGACAGAATTAAATATGTGCAGGATACTTTTCTTTCAGCAGGTATCACAATTACTCCTGATATGGCAGATCAGTATGTGCGGCTGTGCGATTTCATGGTAGAATATAATAAGAATGTCAATCTGACCGCTATCATAGAATTTGAAGATGTTGTGATGAAGCATTTCGTTGACAGTGTACTGCCGTTTACAATGGTCGATATAGAGCAGGGAAGCAGCTTTATCGATGTAGGTACTGGAGCAGGTTTTCCGTCGTTGCCACTGCTGATATATCGTCCTGATCTGAAGGGTACTTTGTGTGATAGTCTTAATAAGCGTTGTGTTTATCTTGAAAAGGCTTGCACTGAAATAGGCGTGAAGGCAAAGATCGTCCATGCAAGAAGTGAGGAACTCGGCAGAAAACTCAGAGAGAAATTCGATTTCTCCACTGCAAGGGCAGTAGCAGCTATGCCTGTGCTTATGGAATACTGCATGTCATTTGTTAAGGTTGGCGGAAGATTCATAGCACTGAAATCAGTGAATGAGGATATGTCTGCTGCTTCTAATGCGGCAGAGTTGATGGGCGGAGAGACTCCTGCAGTAACTGATTATAAGCTTCCTAATGGTGATGACAGGCGTCTTGTCATCACAAAAAAAGTAAGACAGACTCCGACAAAATATCCAAGAACAACAGCCAATATTGCAAAGAAGCCGCTTTGATGCGGCTTTTTTTGTTGACTGATATCATGATGTGTCGGGAAATGCGATATTTATTTGTAGATTTTATTTCCTTATGATGTTAAAATGAAAGTACAATAATTGAAAGGAAGTAAAAATTATGATGTTTATTAATAAAGAAAAGGTCGTACATAAGGTAATCATGCTGCCGCTCGCAAATATCATACCAAACAGGTCACAGCCTAGAAAACATTTTGACGATAGTGAATTATATCAGCTTTCAAGAAGCATACAGGAAAATGGTGTTCTTCAACCTGTTTGTGTAAGAAAAACAGGAGTTACTTATGAGATAATCAGCGGCGAGCGTAGGTGCAGAGCTTCTAAATCGGCAGGTCTAACCGAGGTGCCATGTATCGTTTTGGACGTTGATGAGGAGCGCTCAGCAGTGCTGGCACTTATTGAAAATATTCAAAGGAGCGACCTGAGTTTCTTTGAAGAGGCTATAGCAATAAATGAACTAATCAATGTGTATGGTCTTACTCAGCAGGAAGCTGCTAGGCGATTGGGTAAGGCGCAGTCTACTGTAGCAAATAAACTGAGACTACTTCGTTTTACAGATGCTGAGCGAAATATTCTGGCAGGCAGTGATCTCAATGAGCGACAAGCGAGAGCACTTATCCGAATAGATGATGTGGACAAGCGGATTAAGCTGCTGCATGAGGTTGTAAATAAGCGTCTGAATCTTGAACAGACTGAATCGTTGGTGGAAGCAGCTATGAACGGAGAGAAAAAGAAAACAACTGCCAGAAAGTCGAGCATATTCAATATACCATTGCCTAAGGTATATATCAATAGTATTAATAAAATAATTGATCGCATGAAAAGTAATAACATCTGCTGTGAAACTGTAACAAATCAGAATGATAGATTTTTTGAATATACTATAAAGATTCCTGTTACTGTCGATATGTGTAAATAATTGCGTTCCACGTGGAACATTTCGATGAATATGTCGAAAATTGTTCCATGTGGAACATTTTTTTGAAAAACCCTTTATTTTTCGACAGAACTGTGCTATACTATATAAGTACCATAATGTAAAGGGGGAAAAGCTTTGGGCATTGTTATAGGTGTAGTAAATCAGAAGGGCGGCGTTGGTAAGACGACCACGGCAGTTAATGTTGCAGCCGGTCTCGGCGCTCTGGGAAAAAGAGTACTTCTGATCGATTTCGATCCGCAGGGGAATGCGACTACAGGTTTCGGTATCAAGAAAAAGACACTGGATGCTACTACATACGATGTTATAATGGGCGATAAGCGTCCTCAGGAGGTTATTGTCAGCACAAGATATAAGAATGTGCGTATAATGCCTGCTACAAATCAGCTTTGTGAGGCTGAACTTCAGCTTTCAAGCGTTGAGCAGAGAAATCATCAGCTCAGAAAGGTCATTCTGCAGATAAAGGATGATTATGATATCATCATCGTGGATTGTCTGCCGTCTCTGGGTATTCTTGCAATAAATGCGCTGGTAGCTTGTGATGCGATCATCGTTCCGATGGTGTGTGAGCCGTTTGCTATGGAGGGTCTTGCACAGCTTATTCAGACAATGAAAAAGGTGAAACGCGCTGTAAATAAGGATCTTCAGCTTATGGGAATCGTGTTTACGATGCTTGATAAGAGATTACTGGCAAGCAACGAGATCATGCGTGATATCAAGAGGAATTTCTCGCCTGACTCGTTCTTCCATACGGAGATACCGAGAAACGTACGCATAACTGAAGCACAGAGCCACGGCGAACCGATACTCTATTATGACAAGAACTCCAAGGGTGGAGACGCTTACAAGAGATTGTCAAAGGAGATTCTTGCAAAGTGCCGTGAAATGGAGAAGAAACATGGCTAAAAGAAGGATAAACAGCAATTTCAGCAGTATTTTCGATGATAACAGTATTATGGAGGATAGCGAGAATTTAAGCACGCTCCGTATAACTGAGATCGAACCGAATAAAAATCAACCCAGAAAGAATTTCGATAAGGAAGCGTTAGAACAGCTTGCATCCTCTATAAGAGAAAATGGCGTGCTTCAGCCGCTTCTGGTAAGACCCCTTTCAACAGGTAATTATCAGATCATCGCAGGCGAACGTCGTTGGAGAGCATCTAAGATAGCAGGTCTGAGTGAGATACCTGTAGTCATCCGTGATGATCTCACCGAGGAACAGGTAATGCAGATAGCTCTGATAGAGAATCTGCAGCGTGAGAATCTCAACCCTATCGAAGAAGCTATGGGATATAAGGAGCTTATCGATAATTATAAGATGACTCAGGATGAGCTTGCAAAATCTCTCGGAAAGGCAAGATCTTCTATTGCAAATTCGCTTGGTCTGCTTACTCTGCCGAAGAGCGTGAAGGATCTGCTGGCAGGCGGAGAGCTTTCCGCAGGCCATTGCAAGGCGCTGAAGGCGATCAAGGATCCTGCGCTGATGACAGAGATAGCATTCCGTGCGGCTGATGGAGAACTCAGCGTTCGCAGTATCGAGGCTATCGCAAAGCGTGAGGCTAAGAAGAACGAGGAAAAGGATGAGATCAAACCGAGATTGTCCTACTACACCGAGGTAGAGCTCAGCCTGGCAGAGCTTCTTGCAACAAAAGTGAGAATAGTTGAGGGCAAAAAGACCAATACTATTCAGATAAACTTCGATGATAAGGAACAGCTTGAAGGCATCATGAAGGCTCTTATGAAAAACTAATACAGGAACAACACCTGAAAAATACAGAAATTAAAGGAAGGCAAATACCATGATAGACATCAAATTTTTAAGAGAAAATCCCGACGCAGTAAAGGAAAACATCAAGAAGAAGTTCCAGGATGCAAAGCTCCCTCTGGTAGACGAGGTGATCGAGCTTGACGTGAATTACCGTAAGGCACTGCAGCGCAAGGAGTCCCTGCAGGCTGATAAGAACAAGATCTCCAAGAGCATCGGTGCGTTTATGGCACAGGGCAAGAAGGATGAGGCTGAGGCTGCAAAGGCTCAGGTAAAGGCGTTCTCTGAGGAGCTTGCAGAGCTTGACAAGACTGTTCCCGAGATGGAGGAGCGCATCAAGACCATCATGATGACCATCCCCAACATCATCGATCCTTCCGTTCCGATCGGTAAGGATGACAGTGAGAATGTTGAGATCCAGCGTTACGGCGAGCCTGTAGTTCCCGAGTTCGAGGTTCCTTACCATGCTGAGATCATGGAGAAGCTCAAGGGTATCGATCTTGACAGTGCAAGAAAGGTTGCAGGTAACGGCTTCTACTATCTGATGGGTGATATCGCAAGACTTCACTCTGCTGTTATCTCCTACGCAAGAGATTTCATGATCGACCGTGGCTTCACATACTGCATCCCTCCTTTTATGATCAGAAGCAACGTTGTTACAGGAGTTATGAGCTTTGCTGAGATGGACGCTATGATGTACAAGATCGAGGGCGAGGATCTGTATCTTATCGGTACATCCGAGCATTCCATGATCGGTAAGTTCATCGATACTATCATTGATGAGGAGTCTCTGCCTCACACTCTCACATCCTATTCTCCCTGCTTCCGTAAGGAGAAGGGCGCTCACGGTATCGAGGAGAGAGGTGTATACCGCATCCATCAGTTTGAGAAGCAGGAGATGATCGTTGTCTGCAAGCCTGAGGAATCCGCAATGTGGTTTGATAAGCTGTGGCAGAACACTGTTGATCTGTTCCGCTCCATGGATATCCCTGTAAGAACTATCGAGTGCTGCTCCGGTGACCTGGCTGATCTGAAGGTTAAGTCCTTCGACGTTGAGGCATGGTCTCCCAGACAGAAGAAGTACTTCGAGGTAGGCAGCTGCTCCAACCTCGGCGATGCTCAGGCAAGACGTCTGAAGATCCGTGTAAACGGTCAGGATGGCAAGAAGTATTTCGCTCATACTCTGAACAATACTGTTGTTGCTCCTCCCAGAATGCTTATCGCATTCCTTGAGAACAATCTCAACGAGGACGGCAGCGTAAACATCCCTGAGGTTCTCAGACCTTACATGGGCGGCAAGTCTAAGATCGAAGTTTGCTGATATAAAGGTTAGGTAACATATATGGCGGGATCAAAAACGTCCTGAATACGGACGTTTTTTGATCTTGCCATTTTTTCAATAGTAAATAACAAATATTTACATTTATTACTTTTTTATTTATTGCTTCAGGAGGCAAAATGTCATTTGTAAAGCTTGATAATGTATATAAGCGTTATCGTATGGGAGAGGTTACGATCAATGCGGCAGATGGAATGACCTTTGACATAGAAAAAGGTGAATTTGTCATCATCGTGGGACCGAGTGGCTCGGGAAAGACCACTGTTCTGAATATGCTGGGCGGTATGGATACCTGCGATGAAGGAATCATCAGTGTTGATGGCGCAAGGGTTGACGGATATAACAGAAAGCAGCTGACAGAATACCGCAGACATGATATCGGCTTTATATTCCAGTTCTATAATCTGCTGCCGAATCTTACTGCAAAGGAAAATGTAGAGCTTGCAGTACAAACTACGAAGGATTTCATCCCTGCTGCAGAGATACTTGAAAAGGTAGGTCTCGGTGAGAGACTGGATAATTTCCCCGCACAGCTTTCGGGTGGTGAGCAGCAGCGTGTATCTATTGCAAGGGCACTCAGTAAAAGACCCAAGCTGCTGCTGTGTGATGAGCCTACAGGTGCTCTTGATTACAATACGGGCAAGGTTATACTGAAGCTGCTGCAGGATACCTGCCGCAAAGACGGTATGACAGTTATACTGGTTACCCACAACTCTGCGATCGCTCCCATGGCTGACAGAGTAATAAAGATCAAGAACAGCAAGGTGAGCAAGATCGTTCTGAATGAGAATCCCACACCTGTGGAAGAGATCGAATGGTAATGTGGCGAGGGTACGGATTTGAAGGCTATAAATAAGAATATTTTCAGGGAAATAACCCATTCAAAGGGTAGATTTCTCTCTATCATGCTGATATGTATGATAGGCGTAGGCTTCTTCAGCGGAGTCAGTGCCACGGGAGATGATATGAAGCTTTCCGCTGATAAGCTGTTCGATGAGCAGAAGCTGTTTGATCTGCGTGTGCTTTCCACATTCGGCTTGACCGACGATGATGCGGCGGCTATAAAAGAGATCGACGGGGTATCAGAGGTATACACATCAAAATATTCCGACCTTGCGGTGTATTTCAATAACAAGGAGTATCTTACAAGAGTCTATTCCTGGAATAATGATGAAGTAAATAAGGTACTGCTTCACGAGGGAAGATTCCCCGAGGCGGAGAATGAGTGTATCGTCAGCGGAAACAGACTGCAGGCTGGATTCAAGCTAGGGGAAACTGTATCTGTTGTGGATCTTACTGAAGCAGAGGAGTTCCCGCTTAAACACAAGGAATATACCATCGTAGGCATATTTGATTCACCTATGTATATCTCGATGACTCAGCATGGAAGCACTACCATTGGTGACGGTGCGCTGGATTCATTTATGTATGTTACGGAGAGTAATTTTGCACAAGAAGTATACACAGAGATATACATCCGTTCAGAGCAGCTTGCGGAAATGAAGAGCTATTCCGATGAATACGACGAATTGCGTGAAGAGATCACCGTAAAGCTGGAGGAACTTGGAATATCACGCAGTGAGATCCGCTATGACGAGGTAGTCGGCGAGGCGCTTCAGGAGATCGCTGACGGCGAAAAAGAGCTTGCCGAAGCAAAGGCGGAAGGAGAGCAGGAGCTGGCAGATGCAGCGGCGGATATTGCTGATGCAGAACAGCAGATAGCTGATGGAGAGCAGGAGCTTATTGATGCGAAAGCAGAGCTTGTCGATGGCGCAAAGCAGCTTGAGGATGCAGAAAAAGAGCTTGCTGATGCTTACCGTGAGATAGAGAACGGCAAAACAGATCTTATTGCAGCTAAGAACGAGCTTATAACTTACGAAAGAGAGCTTCAGGATGCAAAGACTGAGATGCTCAATGGTGAGCGTGAGTTGAATCAGGCAAAGCAGCTGTTGGATGAGAGCAAAGTGCAGCTTGACGAGGGTCAGGCGGAGATAGACAAAAACGCTGCAGAACTGGAAGCTGGCAAGGCTCAGCTTGAGGAAGCCAAGGCGCAGATAGCTCAGGCAGAGGAGGAATATAACGCAGGATTCGCTCAGTACGAGCAGGGAATGCAGCAGCTAAGTGAGGGCGAAAAGCAGCTCCAGCAGGCTATTTTGGTATACGGTAAGGATAATCCGCTGATAATTCAACAAAAAGTCGAATTAGAAACCAATAAAAATGTTCTCCAACAGACGAAGATTGCCCTTGACAGTGCATTGGCGCAGATCGAAGCAGGCAAGGCAGAGATAGCTGTAAATGAGCAGATGATTGCAGAGGGAGAGCTTCAGCTGGGAGCTGCGCAGCAGCAGATAGACGAGGGCCTTGCGCAGTACAATGAAGGTCTTGCAGAGTGGGAAAAGGGCTATGCAGATTTTGTTGAGGGTCAGCAGGCATATCTTGACGGATACAAGCAGTATCTGGATGGACTGGCACAGTATAATGACGGTCTTACGCAGATAGAAGATGCAGAACGTCAGTATAATGAGGGAAAGGTCACTCTTGAAGAAAAGCGTCTTGAATATGAGGATGGCGTAAAGCAGTATGAGGATGGCCTGAAAGAGATCGAGGATGCAAAAAAAGAGCTTGCAGACGGTAAAAAGGATTATGAAGAGGGTCTGCTGACATTCAATACCGAGATAGCCGACGCAGAAAAGGAGCTTGCGGATGCAAAGCAGAAAATAGAAGATGCGGGCGAGGCGGAGTGGTATATCTTCACCCGTGACGATAACCCTGGTTACTCGGAATATGCAAGCAACGCGGAGCGTATCGATAAGATAGCTTCGGTGTTCCCGATATTCTTCCTGCTTGTTGCAGGTCTTGTGTGCCTTACCACTATGTCGAGAATGGTGGAGGAAAACAGAACACAGGTCGGTACATTAAAGGCTCTGGGTTATTCAAATGGTCGGATAATGGCGCATTATATGACATATGCGCTTTCCGGTGCCGCCATAGGAAGTGTTATCGGTGCTTTCGGAGGAATGGTGTTGTTTCCCGGTGTTATCGTGTATGCGTATTCGATCATGTATATCGTAACAGAAACAGTGTTCGTGTTCAATCCTGTTTATATTCTGCTTTCGGCAGGTTCTATGCTTGCGGCGATAGCGCTCACCGTGTTCTTCAGCTGCAAAAAAGTGCTGGGTGAGACTCCTGCAAGCCTGATGCGACCCAAAGCGCCTAAGGCAGGCAAGCGAGTTTTACTGGAGCGTATAGGATTCATCTGGAACAGGATGGGATTTTTCGCAAAGGTATCAGGCAGAAATCTGTTCCGCTATAAGCGCAGGATGTTCATGACTGTTATAGGCATTGCGGGATGTACGGCGCTGATGCTTACTGGATTTGGTCTGAAGAATTCCGTATCGGATATAATCAATTTGCAGTATGGTGAGATATTCAATTACAGCGGCATGGTCGCTGTGGCTGATGATCAGACCGCAGCGGAAGAACAGGCACTTTATGGTGAGCTGATGGAATTTGATCCCGAAACGGTGTATACTCAGATACATCTGAAGCAGTACACGGTTTCGTTCGGTGATACCAATGTGCAGACATATATCACTGTTGCAAAGGACAGCGAGATACTTGAAATCATGATAGATATGCATGAGCGAGTATCGGGCGAAAAGCTTTCTCTCAGCAATGGAACGGTGAGCACGGAAAAGCTGGCAACGCTTCTCGGCGCAAAAGCAGGCGATGAAATAACGATACGCATAAGCGATCAGGAGAGCTGCACAGTTACTATCGGCGGTATAACCGAGCATTATGCAAGCCACTATTTCTATATGACTGAGGAAATGTACAGCGAGCTGTTCGGTAGTACGCCTGATTATAATATGGTTTATTTCAATAACAGACTTACAGACGATCCGACCGATAAGGAGGATTTCTCTGAAAGGATCATGGCGTGTGATGGTGTTCTTACAGTTATGCTGAATACTACTTCCGCAGGTACCTTTGAAGAAATGCTGGGAATGATCGATATGGTAATTATCGTGCTTATCATTTCTGCAGGTGCGCTGGCGTTTGTGGTGCTGTATAATCTCACGAATGTTAATATCACTGAACGTATCCGAGAGATAGCTACGCTGAAGGTACTTGGTTTCTATGACAGAGAGGTATCCAGCTATGTGTTCAGGGAGAATATCATTCTTTCTCTTATGGGCAGCGGTGCAGGTTTGCTGTTGGGTATAGCGCTGTGTAAATTCGTGGTGCAGACTGCGGAGATAGACGAGGTAATGTTCGGCAGAAACATACACGGCACATCCTATCTGTATGCATTCGTAATGACGTTTGTATTCTCAATGATAGTAAATCTTATCATGACCCGTGTGCTGAAGAAGATAAGCATGGTGGAATCGCTCAAATCGGTTGAATAACAATTACAAAAGTCTTACAAAATAATAACGATACTTGACGAAATCCACATATTATGGTATCATATAGTTATAGTTGTTATCTGTTTATGACAAAATCGGAAAGGCGGCCAGAAATGAAGCATAAGATCCTTGAATCGGGAGAAGATTACCTTGAGACTATACTGGTCCTCCATAACCGGAACGGAGAAGTAAGGTCCATTGATATCGCAACCGAGCTGGATTATTCCAAGCCGAGCGTCAGTGTTGCAATGAAGAATCTGCGTGAGCAGGAATGCATCACTGTAGACAAGAATGGATATATAGAGCTGACGGAAAAGGGAAAAGCCATCGCAGAAAAAGTTTATGAGCGTCATCTGCTGTTTACCGAATGGTTGATGTCTATGGGCGTCCCCGAGGATATTGCAGCTAAGGATGCCTGCCGTATCGAGCATTGTCTCAGCACGGAAAGCTTTGAAGCAATCAAGCGTCATGTAAAAGAGTATAAAGGTGCATAATGAAAATGCCGTACTGCTGTCTTTGCGGTGCGGCATTTCGTATCACAGGGGATCGCACAGCAAGGGGGGAATTTGTTGAAAATAATCTGTCTGATAGAAAACACTGCAGTTAATGAAAAGCTGTTCTCTGAGGATGGCCTGTCTCTTTTTGTGGAATATGAGGGCAGGAATTATCTCATTGATACAGGCCTTACAGGAAAGGCAGTGGATAATGCAAAGCGTATGCGGCTTCCGATAAATGATATTCATGCAGTGGTGGTGACGCACAACCATCATGCACATATCGGCGGAATTGATGCGGTGATGCGTCTTAACCCGAAAGCAAAGATCTATCTTCGTGCGGCAGCGCAGGATGAAGTGTACAGGCGCAGCGGTTTGATGAAAGCTCCCGTTGGAATGGGAAAGTCGTTCTTTAAGAAGTACGCAGATAATCTGATACTGTTCAACAGCTTTTCTGAGGTCGCAGAGGGATTTTACCTTGCTTCCTGCGAGAACCGTGATGAGAAGTATAATAATCCTGATGGTGGATACTTTACTTTAGAGGGAAAGAAGAGCATACCGTACGATCATGCAGATGAAAGCTTTGCGGTCATATTTCCGAAGAAGCGAAAAGCAGATGGTCTGATACTTGTTGGAGGCTGCTTTCACTGCGGCGTTGTAAATATGCTGGAAACCGTGCGCAATCGCTGGCATGGTATACCGATCCTTGCGGTGATCGGAGGATTTCATTTTTCAGGCAGCAGTCCGAAAACACTGAACTGTTCTGCGGAGTATGTTACTTCTCAGGCGAGAGGTATCAAGCTGTGCGGTGCAGAAAAGGTATATGCCTGCCATTGCACAGGCTTCCGTGGCTTTGATGTGATGGATGAAACTCTGGGCGACAGGATAATGTATCTTGGCGGCGGAGAGGCACTGGATTTCTGATAATTTGCAACCAATTGCATATATAAATCGTTTAATTATTATAAGGATGTAACTTTTTGCACCTTTGAATTGTTTTAATATATGCATGGTATTACTTATTGCAAGCACCGTCCGTTCTGGGCGGAAATGATATGACATCATTCCGACATTGTCGGAAAGGGGGAGGACAGAATATGAAGACTTTGAAAAAAGTTCTGTGCGCAGCACTTGCTGCGGTGCAGGCGGCAAGCGTGCTGACCATCGGCATGACTGCTTCGGCGGCTGAAACACAGAAGCCCGGTGTAAAGACCATCGCTGCGGGCGACAATTCCAGCTTTGTTATCAAATCTGATATGTCACTGTGGGCAGCAGGTGCAAACGATCATGGTCAGCTGGGTCTCGGTGCAGGGGTGGAGAACTCCGATGGCGCTAAGGTCATGAGTAATGTTCTTATGGTCGAGGCTGAGGGCGAGACTGCTTATGCTATCGATGCTGCAGGCGTTCTTTACGGCTGGGGCGATAACACTGACGGACAGGTAGCGCCGTCGCAGAATGCGCAGTATATCTATAAGCCTACAAAGATAATGGAAAATGTTATCGATGTAAGCGCAGGTGAGAGTCATACTGTAGTCCTGACTGCGGATGGAACTGCTTACGGCTGGGGAAGCAACTTTGAAGGTGAGCTTGGCTTCAAGGCAAACGAAAAGACAAATGAGGCGGTAAAGCTTATGTCAGGCATCAAGGATATTGCTGCGGGCAACTGCTTTACTCTCTTAGTTGGCGAGGATGGAAAGTTGTATACCAGTGGCCTTAATAACAATGGTCAGCTTGGCGCAGGTAATTACAGGACCCAGTATACATTCTCTCTGTCTTCTGTATCCGGTATAGAGTCTGCCGAGGCAGGCGACAGTCATTCGCTTCTGCTGACTGAAAAGGGAAAGGTTCTGGCGGCAGGCCTTAACGATAATGGACAGGTTGGTGTTACAGGAAGCAGAATAAACACATTCAAGGAGCTTTCTGTAAGCAGTGTTCATGCAGTATTTGCAGATGCTTATTCGTCTGCTGCAGTAACGACTGCAGGTAAGCTTTATGTATGGGGCAATAATGATAATGGACAGCTGCAGAATTCTTCCGATAAGGATGTGACAGCACCTAAATCTGTAGCCTCTGATGCAATATCTATTGCTTTCGGCGGATATCATTCCGTTATGCTTACAAAGAAGGGCAAGATATCAACTGCAGGTGCAGGAATGAACGGCGAGCTTTTCGGCTTTACAGGAAGCACTGTTCTGAAGCCTGCCAAGATCATGGAGGATGTGAAGACTTTTGCTGTAGGCTCCGATCATGCAGCGGCGATCGACTCTAAGGGAAAGCTTTACACATGGGGTAACAATGATTGCGGACAGCTTGGTCTTGGCGATGTGACCTCCAGAAACAAGCCCACTAAGGTAGACCTGCCTGACAGCGCAGAGCAGGTATGGTGCGGAAATAAGATAACATTCGTTCAGACAAGCGATCTGAGAGTTTATGTGTTCGGTGATAACAGCGCAGGTATGCTGGGAACAGAGACCGACAAGTCTGTTGTGACCAAGCCCGAACTCAATTACTATCTTTCCGAGTATGATGATCTCGATATCAAGTGCGGAAACGGTTTCGCAGTTGCACTTATCGAGGGTGATGTTTACGGCTGGGGTAAGAACACCTCCGGCAGACTCTGCGATCTCGGTAAGAATGTGGTAAATCCCGAGTTGCTTACGAGTGATATCTCCGGTATCGAAGAACTCGCTGTTGGTGACAATCATGTTCTGGTGCTTACCAGAAGCGGTGAGCTGTACGGCTGGGGCAGCAACGGAAGCAATCAGCTTGGCAACAACATCGAAGGTGTGTTCACTGAAATTCCTCAGTTCCTTGAGATAATGAGCAAAAACAATGGCGTGGCAGCTACTATCGATCATATTGCGGCAGCAGGCAATCACTCCATTGCAGTTGATGTGGATAATAAGGTTTGGGTATGGGGTGCAAACTCCAGCGGTCAGCTTGGTGTGACAGATTACCGTGTAAAGAATCCCACACCTCTTGGTTATGTGGGAGCTAAGGTAGCGGCAGGCAAGTATGCATGTGCTATCATTAATGCTGATGAGAAGCTTTCTCTCAGCGGTGTGAACAAATCCGGCGCTCTCGGTGATGGTACAGAGGAAGACCGTAGCAAGTTTAACGTTTATACAGCATCCTCTGCGGAAGAGGTAGCTATCGGTGACTATTTCGGCGTATATATGCGCAACGACGGCACATTATTTGCATGGGGCGAGAATTCTCTCGGTCAGGTAGGTAATGGCGGCGGCGGAGTAAGCACAAAGCCTTCTGTTGTTATGAGCGGTGCGCTCTGCACTGTTCCTGAGCAGGCTACAGCTATCAAGCTCAGCAACAATGAGCTTATCCTGAAGCCCAATGCAAAGCAGAAGCTTACTGCAACTATCACACCTGCTGACGCAGATGTAAAGACTGTAACATGGTCTACATCCAACAACAAGATTGCAACGGTTGCGGCAGATGGTACTGTTACAGCACTCGCTTATGGCGATGCGACTATCACTGCAAAGACCGCAAACGGTCTCACAGCAACCTGCAAGGTAAAGGTTACTATTCCTGTAAGCAGCTTCTCTGTTACACCTTCTAAAAATAAGGTGCTGAAGATCGGACAGAGCTTCACTATTACCAGCAAGGTATATCCTACAAACGCAG
Source organism: Oscillospiraceae bacterium (assembly GCA_045531575.1). Taxonomy (GTDB): domain Bacteria; phylum Bacillota; class Clostridia; order Oscillospirales; family Ruminococcaceae; genus CAG-115. The sequence continues at coordinate 62,904 of JAZSEG010000316.1, forward strand.
TTGATAAGACTCTGCTGTATTCTTCCTCTGATCCCGATGTTGCTACAGTAAGCGCAAAGGGTAAGGTAACAGCAGTTTCCACAGGTAAGGCAAAGATCACTATCACAGCAAAGAGCAATCCCACAAAGTCTCGCACTATCACGATCTATGTTCGTCCCGCAAAGGGCAAGCTTACCACCAGAAAGCCTACAGCTGATGGCGTTCTGCTGAAGTGGAATGAGATCGAAGGCGCAGAGGGTTATGTGATCTACCGCAGAACTTCTCCTAAGGGCAAGACAACAGTTGTTGCGGATGTAAGTGCTGAGGAGGCTCGTTCCTACCTTGATACAAAGGCAAAGTCGGGCAAGACATACTATTATTACATAAAGTCCTACTACACAGTGGGAAGCACGAAGATCTATTCTCCTGCTTCTTCAATCTATAAAGTAGTCGCTAAGTAAAATGAACAAGGGCAGCTGAGAGATCGGCTGCCCTGAGTTTTTATTGTTGAAATGTTGAAAGTTTTTCGTCTTTTATATTCAGAATAAAAAATAGTTCAAAGCTGTGACAAAAAAGCACAGAAGTTTGTCTTATCCATGAAAGCGCTTTTAAGAAATATGGCAGGAGGTGACGGATTGGACGGTGAAAGCCTTACAAAATACATCGGTCTTTTTCACGGAACGGTATACAGGCTTGCATATAGCTATGTGAAGAATAATGCCGATGCAGAGGATATCACACAGGATGCGTTCCTGAAGCTGTACAAATTTCATGGGGAGTTTCAGGCAGACGAAAACTGCAAGGCTTGGCTCATTCGTGTGACTATCAATCTGTCGAAGAATCTGCTGAGATCAGGCTGGTTTACGAAACGCACTGAGCTAACCGAGGACATCCCCTGCGAGGATGAGGAGGACAGATCGCTGATAGAATATGTGATGAAGCTTCCCGAAAAATACCGTGTCACTATACATCTGTACTATTATGAGGGGTACTCTGTCAAGGAAATAGCGGATATTACGGGAGCTTCGGCATCATCGGTGACTACACGGCTCATGCGTGGACGTGAACGATTGAAAGAAATGCTCTTGAAGGAGGATAAGCAGTGAAAGAACGTTATAACAGAGCCTTTGACAACATCGCTCCCGAAAAGAGCGATGAGGAGCTGCGAAAGGCAGTCCTGAGAAAGGCGGAAAATACTATGGAAAAGAAGTTCAACAAGAAGGCAGTGATGATCCCCGTAGCAGCGGCGCTGACGGTGGCTATCGGAGTAGGCGGCGTTGCAGCGGCAAATAATGCGGAGTTCATCAGAAATATATTCGGCGGCAACGAGAGTGTTGCGGCGGAGATACAGAACTATGTTTTCGAGGACAGCGACGAGCATATTCGAATGACAGTGGACGAGTACCTTTCCGATGGTCAGTGCACATATCTCACAGTGCATTATCAGGCGCTTGATGAGGAGGGACAGCAGTGGCTTGCGGATAAGAACATTATTGATGACAGCAACGACAACTACAAATACTATTCAGCTTTGTCAATACAGCCCATTTTCAAGGAATCGACGGATGTTTTCTATCCTGTAAGCTACATCTGTAACACGCAAGAGCTGACCGAATGCACCACTGAGACAGACAAATATTTCTGCACTTATTTTGAGGCAGACAGCCGTCACTACGGCACAGAACAGGCACGCTTCAGCTATATTCTATCAGATGGCGTTGTTCGTGCAGCAGTGCTTGATGTGGGTACGAACGTGGAGGAAAAGTGGTTTGAACTGAAGGATACTGAAACTCCCAGTGAGTTCTATATCCCGAAGTATCTGGTGCTTTCTGAAATGTCGTTCTCTATCTATGGCGAGAACACAGGCGCATTTAAGGATAATTCCATCCCCGAAGAGGGATTGTGGTCTTTTAAATCGCTTATGACACATGAAGACTATAATACCGACGCGGTGAAAGATATAAGCTTTGTTCTTGATGACGGAAGCCGAATCAAGCTTGAAGATTATTGTTGTCTTGGATCCGCTGTTGCGCACGAGTATAACCGATACACAGATATCAATATCGCAAGCGGCTGCTTTATCGAGCATGACTGGAGCGACGGTGAGTACAGCTTGGAGTTCAAAGCCCCGGATATTGACAGGGTAGTGGGACTTCAGATCGGCGAAGCGTATTACGACCTTACAAAATAACAGCATAATACAATAAGAAAAGGGCGGTTTTCCGCCCTTTTTGCTATTCAGATACGCAGTGCGTCAACAGGTTTCATTGTTGCCGCCTTATATGCAGGATACGCTCCGAATACAGCTCCTATCACCGCCGCCGCACCGCCCGAAAGCAGCAGTGACAGCCAGTTTACCGTAAACGGCACTCCCAGTATCAGACATCCCAGACTTGCAAGTGTTAGGCCGCCGATAATGCCTGCGGCACTGCCCATCAATGTCAGCAGTATGCTCTCCGTGAGAAATTCAAGACAGATATCGGAATTGCGTGCGCCGATAGATTTCTTTATGCCTATTTCGTGAGTGCGTTCGCCGACACTCATCATCATGGTGGTCATCACCGAGATTCCCGATACCACCAGCGAGATACCTGCCACCAGTGAAAGGGAAAGGGTGACGATGTTCAGAATATCATCCAGCTGCTTTTTCTGAGAAAGCAGATTATTTACGGTGAAGCCGTCGGTATATCCGCCTGCTGTGTTGAGTGCTTCCTTGACGGAGCTTATCACAGCGCTGTCGTCCATGCTGTCTATCTTCACGGCGAGACGGTCATAGGTGGAGCGGCCGCACAGCTGCTGCATGGTCGTGATGGGAATATACATGAATCCCGGCATGATGTTCGTCAGCATGGATTGCAGTCCGCTGAGTCCCGTGCTTGCTATGCCGATTATCTCAAAATCGTGATATTTTCCGCCGAGGAAGAGAGTTACTGTTTTTCCGACTATGTTGCTCCTGCCGTAGGTTTCGAGGGCAAATGCCTCATCCACAACGCATACCTTTGTCCGTGCGGCGGTATCTGCGGCGGTTATCAGCCTGCCGTGCTTTGCTTCGAGAGAGATAAGGCGGTCGGCGGTCCTGTCTACGCCCCACACATAGGTGTCCAATCGCCTGCCGATCATTTTTGCCTCGGTCATGGATGCCATCAGTGGCATCACATCGGTGACTCCCTCTACTTTTCGGGCGATGTCGGTGCTTTCATCGGTAAGCGTAACACTTACGGTCTTGTCAGCGGCCTGTACAAGAAGGGTGTCAACTCCCATAGTAACAAGTGTAGAGTTTACCTGTTGCGTTCCCACCGCACCGACTGTGGATATAAGCACCACAGAAAGCACGCCGATAGCAATACCCGACATGGTGAGCAGTGTGCGAGAGCGGCAACGCAGAATATTAATTATGGCTCGTTTAAGGTTCATGGCTGCTCCATTCTGACAAAACGGCTGTCGGAGATGGCTTCGGGGGAGGTGAATATCTTGTCCTCGGCAGTGATGCCCTTGAGGACCTCGGTGCCGTCAGAAAATTCCGCACCTGTGAAGATGCGGCGTTTAACTGCCTTGCCGTCTGCATATACATATACGAATTCTCCGACATCATCCTGACCTATTGCTTCGTAAGGCAGGACGCAGATATTTTTGGGTTCGGTGAGCGTGAACTGTACATCTGCGGTAAGACCTGCTTTCAGTCGCTCGTCGTAGCCGTCGGGAACAATCTGCACATCCACTACTGTTTCAAGTACTGATCCGATGTAACGATTCCGTGCTGCGCCTGCGATCTTGCTTACGGTTCCTGTAAAGAGCGTATCGGGATAGGCGGTGAGGGAGAAGCTTGCCTTGCCGCCTTCGTTTATCTGAGAAATGTACTGCTCGCTGACGGGTACGGTAAGCACCAGTTGATCGGTTGAGGCTATCGTGCATATTGCAGAGCCTGCTTCCACTGATGTGCCGTTTCCTGCAGCAGCGATGACAAGCCCGTTTCTGTCTGCGGTGATCTCATCGGGGATGAGCGACATTGCGGTGGAGAGACTGGCAGAGGCGATTGCAAGCTGCGGCAGCTGCCCCAGACTTTCGATAAACGAGGATGTGCCGTTTTTGTCTACTATTGCAACGGTATCACCAACTTGAACAAGGTCTCCCTCTGAAACACAGCTTCTGGCTATTACCAAGGGCAGTGCAGATGTCACATCGGACTGTCCCTTAAATGATAAAGTGCCGCTGCCGTTCAGGCTTTTGGCATAGCTGACTGTTTTTGCGGTGATGACCTCCGCTGCAGGAGCATTGCCCGTAGCGGCAAAAGGAACAGTAGCGATGATGCCTGTGATGGCGGCAGAAATGCACAGTACCGTAATAATTCTTTTCATTAGCGTCAGATCCTTTCCCGAAAATTACCCTAATATTTTGACACGGGGGATTATAATTATTCCTGAAAATACGAAGCAGGCTGTAATTTGTAAGAATTGTGCAAAAGGTCTAAAAATGTTGATATATTTTTGTGCGCTAAAGTGTTGACAAGAAACTGGTTTAGTTATACAATTATATTTGTAGAGATATAATCTTAACTGAGAAAGGAAAATAAGATGATCTGTAAGAATTGTAATTCAGTAGTAGCAGATGGTGCAAAATTCTGCGCATCCTGCGGTACCCCTGTGGAACAGCCTGCGGCTCCCGCTGCGCCTGTTGCACCTGCTGCTGTTTGCCGTAGCTGCGGCAGTCAGCTTGCCGAGGGAATAAAGTTCTGTGCAGTATGCGGCACCGCTGTTGAGGCGCCTGCAGCGTTCCAGCCCGTTATGCCAGCACCGCCTGTTGCTCCTGTGGCACCTGCACCTGTTGCAGAGCCTCAGCCGGTTGCTGCTCCCGTAGCGCCTGTACCTGTTGCAGCACCTCAGCCTGTTCAGGCAGCTGCACCTGTAAACGAGATCCCTCAGCCCGTTAGAGAGTCTGCACCTCTTGGCGCAGTGCCTCAGCCGGTCAATGATGTTATACCTGCTAATGCAAGTGCTCCTGTTGATGCTGGAATGGCGAACAACTTCGGTCAGGCGCCTGTGGCTCCTGCTTATACAGCACCCCAGGCGACAGGTATCGATATGGACATTGCAGGCATTGATATGGACGCTGCAAGTGTAGCAGCAGTGAAGCCTGTAAAGAAGAGCAAGGCAGGCCTTTGGATCGGCCTTGGTGTTGCCGGTGTTGTTGCGGCTGCTGCTGCAGTCGGTGGACTCTGCTTCAGAGGCGTGGTTGCAAATCTCTTTATGGGAGACAGCAAGTATGCCGTAAAGATCGAGGGTGATACCTTTAAGGCACTGGCAGAGGGTGTGACAGAGGTAACAGCCGAAGAGAAGGCGCAGATGGTCGAGGCGATCTCTTCCGCTATATCGAGTATGTCGTCAGTTAATCAGAACGATTATAGTTCTTCTGACGAAATGACTTCCGCATTTGCAGGTGTGGATCTTGCTGATATCATAGCTACATATAACGAGTCATTCGTTCAGGTATATGGCGCTGACGGCGTGGTGATCGATCTGGACGCAGACATTGATCTCACTGCAGAGGGCAAGGAGAGCTTCGGCGATGCTGCTTCTGTGGATGAGGTGCTGAAGGTGATCAATGATTCCACATTCTCCATCTCCTATCAGGCGGCGGAGGGCGCTATGGCGGCCGAAGTATCTGCAACAGATGCAGAGGGCTTCACCATCAATGCAAGAGGTATCGTGAATGCTGATGGCACTATTGCGGTAATGTTCCCGTTTGCTACAGATAAGGCTATCAAGGCTACTATCGAGATGGATGGAACAGTATCTTCCGCTGAGGCTGTTGATTTCGAGCTTGATCCCGCTGAGATTGAGCGCATCGGCACAGAGCTTGTAAATATCTATCTTACATATTTCGAGCAGGCAGAGATCACTATCGATAAGGGCAATCTTAAGGCCGGCGATGCTCAGGCAGAAGGCAGACTCATTTCTGTTAAGATGGATGAGGAGCTTATCGCTGATATGACTGAGGCTATGATAACCTTCATGGTCGAAGATGATTACTTCATGGAGAAGATCGGAGAATTCATGGAGATCGCAGGCGAGGAATATTCTGAATCCGAGATCAAGGATGAGCTGGAAGAGTCTATTGATAATCTTGAAGAAGATATCACCTATACCTTTGAGATCAAGACAGTTGTAGACAACAATGGCAATATACTCGCTAAATATTACGGTATCGACGATGATGAGACCGGTGAGGATTCCGTTACCTATGTAGGCGGAGAAACAAATCAGGGTCTGCTGATCGTTTCAGAGGATGAGGATTTCCTCACAGCTGATATCCTGCCCACAAACGAGACCGACGGTAAGATCGAGATCGTTATCGAGGATGAAGAGACTGAGCTTACAGCAACTGTTAATTATGAAGGCGTGAAAACTGAGCAGTATCTCAATATACAGACTACAGTAGGCAAGTTTGATGTTGAGATCGAAGCAGAAGATGGAACGATAGGCGTTACTGCTGAAACTGCAGTTGACGGCGACAAGATGACAAACAAGATCGCTCTGGATCTCGACAAGTACGGAACAATGGCGTTTACCGTAGCCGTAAAGCCTGAGCAGCTGGATCTTACAACTATCCCCTCCGGCGCACTGGATTTCTCCAACACTGATGACTGGACAGAGGAAGAGGCCAAGGCAAACGCACAGTATATGCTGGATGCACTTAATGATATCAAGGCTAAGTGTGATGCGAATACATCCAGCACCTTTGCGGGCCTGATCTCTCCCATGGTTGACAGCGGTATCACATATTTTGAGGATCTGCTGACACCTATGGCAAGTTATGAAGATATCTCTGCACTCTCCGATGGCATATCTGAAGTGATGGTACAGCTCAGCAGCGTTTATGATGCGAACTACGAGTATGTATCTGATGCAACATATAACGAATGCAGTGATCTGTATGATGAGCTGGATGATCTGTATGATGATGTTGCATATGCATACGAGATGGATATGGAGACCTATAATGCGCTCTCCGCAAGAGCAGGTGAGCTTGCAGACAAGGCGGAAGCTCTTTGTGATAAGATCGTAGAGGAGGCGGAGACTGCAAGAGAGCAGGCTGCTTCTTCGCAGAATGGTTTTATAGGTTTATGGCAGGCAGCTGAGATCGTTCAGAGCGGCGAGGTTTCTTCTCCTGATGACTGGGGCTTCAGCAGTGATATTTACATCTTTGATGATGGATCGTATTACTGGGATTGGAACGGCACTACAACCTACGGCGAGTGGGAATCCGAAGGTGATGTTCTGTACTTCTATGAGGATGACATTCTGCAGGAATTTGTGCTTTCGGGCAACATACTTTCCTATGAGGCAGATGGTGGAATAGTTATTGTATACGAAAAGGGCGACTTTTGATTTTTGAGTGCTCATAATACCATAAACTGACTACAGGCTCACGGTGATTCCGTGAGCCTGTTTTATGTTGTGGGCATAATTTGTAATTTTCTCCATAAATCTATTGATTTTTTGGCGGTGTTTTGTTATAATTAATGTAGATTTTCCATGAAATCGTTTTACTAAATCGTGTATTGAAAGGAAGTATCATTATGTTACCAAAGATCGGTATCCGCCCCGTCATTGACGGCAGACAGTTCAGCATCCGCGAGGGACTCGAAGAGCAGACCATGAACATGGCAAAGGCTGCTGCTGCGCTTATCTCTTCAAAGGTTCGCCATGCAAGCGGTGAGCCTGTTGAG
>JAZSEG010000099.1:0-4560 GCA_045531575.1 Oscillospiraceae bacterium
ATAACGGAATCGTAAGCCTGCACATTATCGAGAGAAACGTTGTCGGCGATCTTACAATTCTCGATATGGCAGTTTGCACCGATATTACAGCCGCAGCCTATCTCGGTATCGCCGAGGATTACGGTGTTCGGCATCACAGTGGTGTCGCAGCCTATCTTTACATCCTTGCCGATGATGATACCGTCAAGAGCCACGAAGCTGACTCCGTTATCCATGTGGCGCTCAATGATATCGTTCCTTGCGATGGTGTTAAGCTCATAAAGAGCTTTTCTGGTGTTCGCACCGAGTACGATGTTCGGGTTTTCAGACCTGAACGCCGCACGCTTCTGCATAAACTCCACGCAATCAGTGAGATAATACTCGCCTGCTGCATTGTTTGTGGAGAGCTTCGGCAGCGTTTCCAGCAGTACAGCCGAGTCAAACCAGTAAGCGCCGCTGTTCACCTCGGATATTTCAGCCTCTTCGGGGGAACAATCCTTTTGTTCACGGATAGCGGAAAACTCGCCGTCCTTACGGATGATACGTCCGTAGCCTGCGGGATTTTCAATCTCGGCGGTGATGACCGTCACCTCTGAGCCTTTTTCAGTGTGATATGCGAGTGACGCACGGATGGTCTCACTGTCGATAAACGGTGCGTCTCCATTCAGGATGCACACGCAGTCTGTTTCCCTGATGACCTCTGTGGCACACTTTACCGCATCTCCTGTACCTTTCTGCTCCTTCTGCAGGCAGGTGAGGATATCTCCGCCACGGGATCTGATATATTCCTCGGTCATTTCAGCCTTGTAGCCTGTAACGACCGCAATCTTGTCGAAGCCAAAGCTCTCGCCTGCATCCAGCACCCAGCCCAGCATAGGCTTACACAGCACCTCCGCCAGCACCTTGGGACGCTCGGACTTCATGCGCTTTCCTGCGCCGCCTGCGAGAATAATGCAACCTGTTTTCATTTGAATATGTACCAACCTCTCTGATAATATATGGAATTGATATTTTACTACATTTTACGCCGTTTTTTTGTACAGCTTCATGTAGAAAACGGCATTCTCCTGCTGAGAAAGGGTCTTGTCTTACGCAGATATTTCCGTATACCATTCAAAGCAGTCCGCCGCATAGATATCCGCCGAACACCGCTGCTTCGGCTGCTGCATGGTAAAAAGGTAACTGTTCATACCTTTTCGGGAAAGGTGTCGTTCTATCTGCAACGGAACGAAAGTTTCAGCTTTATCCCTCACAGCAGAACATATCCGCCTGTTAAGCCTCGCTTTTCCTCTGTACTGGCGGGTGCCTTTTCTCAGACTAAGGCACTCGGCGGAACGATACTGTTTTCAATAACAACCGCAAGGCTCGGAAGCCTTTTCGGAAACGTATATTACGATGCATTTACAAAACTGATAAACGATACCGCCAAAGGACTGGACGAGCTTCTCGCTGAACTGCGCATCGCCGTACCGAGAATCACTGCTGTTCTTGCAGTATTTATTGCAGCGGCTTGGCTGTTTGCTTTTGTCCGCAACACTATACGTCTGAGCCGATACACAGTGGTTTTCTGTCGGGAAAGCGTCACCATACGACACGGACTCATCACATTATATGAATCAATATTCCCGTCCGATGTTCCAGATGCAGTAATTATCCGTGATACCGCAACAACTCTAGCCAGCGGTGCTGCGCCGATATACCGCAGCGGAAAGATGGTGATACCTCCGCTGTGTGGCGAAAAGCGCCGCAAAGCCTTGAAACTGCTTTATCCGGCGCCTTGTTATGATCTTGATGCTACACCTCCGCCGAGAGCATTTTTCGGGCATATCGCAGTGCCACTCGGATGGGGGACAGCAAGCGCAGCGCTGCTTATCCTGACTTATCTTACGATATCGGATCCTGTGCTGCGCACATTGTTATGGGGAATTCTTTGGGTAAGTATATGGTTCTGCATCCTGTTCGGAGTATATATGCGACGCTCGGGCATCACAAATAGTCGCCATACCGCTAGAGTAGCCGCAAGACGAGGATCAGAGCTTCTCACCGCATATATCCCGCATGAAGCCGTTGCTTACAGCAGAACAGACAGCAACCCTTTTCAAAGAAAATCGGGCATGTGTGATCTACGCCTGTATGCACAAGGCAGGATCAAGCTCCGCCTGCGCAACATCCGCAGTTCGGATATCAGCGGACCTTGGTGATAACTGAAACTTCCTTCACATTGTACAGACGCAGTGCCTCCGCAGCCTCATCGCTGATGATCTCGCCGGGCATTACCACAGGAATGCAGGGAGGACAGGGAGTATTCACATTACCGCAAACAAAGCCGATAGCCTTTGCAAGCGGCACCTTCATCTGAGGCATGAACACCGCATCGTATGCAGGAAGAGCAGCCTTAGGCTTAAGCACAGGATACTCTGCCTTGGGGATAGGCTTTTTCTTGGGAATGAGCGACATCGCCGTAAGCGCACGCTGACAATCCTTGTGAGTGGTTGCCGCAGAGAACATAAGCACCGCATGATTACGGTCAGACATCTCGCACTCAACGCCGTTTGCACGAAGCTTATCCGCATAGTTGAAGCCGTTGTAGCCGTATTCGTAAGCCTTTACAACAACTCTGAGCGGGTCGGATTCCTTCAGAGGGATATCAAAGCCCTCAAGCTTTTCCTTCAGATGAGCAACAGCCTCGCAGGCATAGTTTACTGCATCAGGGCGCTCTGTGATGAACTTGTTGAACTTGTCAAGGCTCTCCAGCATCAGATAAGAGGGACTGGAGGAGCCGAAAAGCGACATCATTTCCTTGGCACGGCTGTAATCTGCTCCATTTATGAAATGCAGATATGCACCGCCTGTCAGTACGGGAAGTGTCTTGTGTGCAGATTCTGCACTGATAACAGGGAAGCCGAATTCAGTGGGATGAAGATATTTTGTACCAAACTTCTCCTTATCGAGGAACCTCAGATATGCGCCATGAGCGTTATCGCACACAACAGGCAGGTTGGTCTGAGGCAGACGGCAGCTGCCGCCGAGATAATCGATATTTGTCATGAACACCGCATCGCAGCCTGCGAGAGCCTCTCCGCTGTAATCCACATCTGCACTGAGATATTCCTCGGGATACAGCCACTTGATATTCATGTGCAGCAGGATAGCCGCCTGAAGCAGACTCTTGTGAGAATATCTTGATGCAGCAATAGTTTTGCAGCCCTGAGCCTTCAGAATAGCCAGAGCCGCCTGAATGGACAGGGTGCTTCCGCCGCAGGAATAGCAGGTGCGGTCAGTGCCGAAAAGCTCTGCAGCATTGTTTTCGCTCATGCCGATGATGCTCTTGGTGCAATCTGTCTCATAGAGACTGTCAGCACCTTCTATCTCAGTGATATCATGGGGCGTTGCGCCGTTATGACCGGGCATGTGCAGTCTGAGTGCGCCGCTGGTGGTATACTTTTCAAGGAAATCAGAAATTGGTGTATTCATATCTTTACTCCGTTTTCAAAATATTTTTGGGGTTTCGGGGTATTTTATGCTTCTGTAGTTTCTTCTCCGAGAAGGAGCAGGTCTCTGTCTATCTCAATGGTATATTCAGTGCGCCATTCCTTCATAGCGTTGCCGAAATTCTGGGAGCGATACTGCTCCTCCATGTATGCGTGCAGGGAATCCTTATATGTCTTCGTGTCCTCATCGGATACCTTGGCATCCTCGATATATTTGATGATATGCCAGCCGTAGTCCGTTACGCAGACCGCTGTGCCGCCGATCTCAGGAATGGAGAGTGCGGTCTCTGCAAATCCATCCATATACACCGCCGTACCCGGAACTATGAGATAGGAAATGGTGGTATCACCATCGTCGCTGTACTTATCCATCAGCTCGGAGAAATCCTCGCCTGCAGCTACCTTTCCCTCGACCTCGGTTATCTCAGCGTTCATCTCTGCAATCTGAGCATCCCTGAGAGCGTCTGCTTCCGCCGCCTTGCCTTCACTTCGCAGGGTGGATATCTCAGTCATCACATCGTCCTCGAACTTCAGCAGGATATGCTTGATATTTCTGGAGCCTTCGGGGATCCACAGGCTCTTCATGGCGTCCATGTTGTAGCTGGAAGGATCGGCTTCATAGTTGCTCTTGGCAGACTCTATAAGCGCCTCTACCTGCTGCTCGGTGTTTGTGGGATCATATACGAACTCAGCATTCAGATGCTCTGTAAGCTTTGTCTGAACAACGATGCTCTTCTGCCAGTTGCGGATGTCATCATAGGTCAGTCCACAGTCTGAAATAAGCTTTGTGTATTCAGCCTCTACCTTCTGCGCAAGCTCCTCATCGGGAAGCAGCTCTGCCTGCTCGATCCTCGCCTTTATCTGAGCCTTGATCTGCTCGATACCCGCCTCGGTATCGGAATCTATTTTAGCCTCTTCATCTGCCGAAATGGTGAGACCCAGCTCGGTAAACTTCTTGTACATTATCTTTTCATTGATAAGATAATTAACTATGTACTCCCTCTCATCCGCAAGTACCGATGCATAAGGCTCTGCGCTGTCATCAGTTATCTGATAGCCTGCAAGGCGGTATTTGTACTCTTTAATAAAA
>JAZSEG010000127.1:0-3970 GCA_045531575.1 Oscillospiraceae bacterium
TGCGAGCCTAAATGGTCCAACTGGTTCAGAGCATATACGGAGTTCCAGCTGCATTACGCTCGGATTGCCGAGGAATGCGGCTGTGAGATGTTCATAGCAGGCTGCGAGATGGTACAGTCTGAGCACAGGGAAGCGGAATGGCGGCAGCTCATTTCCGATATCCGCGGTGTATACGGCGGTCTCGTTTCGTATAATACAGATAAGTATCAGGAGCATAACGTAAAGTGGTGGGACGCTGTGGATGTGATATCCTCCAGCGGCTACTACCCCATCAACGACTGGGAGCGCCAGCTTGACCGCATCGAAGCTGTTGTGAAAAAGTTCGGCAAGCCGTTCTTCTTTGCAGAATGCGGCTGTATGTCTACGGAGAACTCAAACCTCGTGCCTAATGACTGGTCAGTGCGCGGCGAGATAGACCTGCAGGGACAGGCTGACTGGTACGCAGAAATGTTCCGTGCCTGCGAAAAGCGTGACTGGATGAGCGGCTTCGCCATCTGGGACTGGTGCGGACGCCAGTACCCTCTCCACAAGGCGCAGACCCACGGCGGCTATGAGACCTACGGCAAGCCTGCCGAAAAGGTCATTTCAGACTACTATTCCACAAAATAATCATAAACGGAGGAAAATATCATGGAAAATTTCAACTTCTACAGTCCAACTGAATTCGTGTTCGGCAAGGACAGAGAAAACGAGGTCGGTGCGCTTGTGAAGAAGCACGGCGGCAGCAGAGTGCTGGTGCATTTCGGCGGCGGCTCGGCTGTTCGTTCGGGATTGCTTGACAGAGTAAAGGCTTCCCTCACTGCCGAAGGCGTTTATTTCACCGAACTCGGCGGCGTACAGCCCAATCCCCGTGACACCCTCGTCTACAAGGGCATCGAGATATGCAAGGCAGAGAACATCGACTTCATCCTGTCCGTCGGCGGTGGCTCTACGATAGACTCCTCCAAAGCAATCGCAGCAGGTGTGCTGTATGACGGCGATTTCTGGGATTTCTACTGTGGCAAGGCAGGCATACAGAAGGCTCTTCCCGTCGGCACAGTGCTGACTATCGCCGCAGCAGGCAGTGAAGGCTCGCCCAGCTCTGTTATCACGCAGGACGCTACAGGCACAAAGCGTGGCACAGGCTCTGACCTTATCAGACCTAAGTTCTCCGTGCTGAATCCCGCCCTCACCTGCACCCTGCCTGCATATCAGACAGCCTGCGGCGCTGCAGATATCATGGCTCACGTTTTTGAGAGATATTTCACCAACACCCCCGAAGTTGAGATAACAGACCGCCTTTGCGAAGCAGTTCTCCTCACTGTGATAAAGGAGACTCCCCGTGCCATTGCAGAGCCCGAAAATTACGATGCCCGTGCAAACATCATGTGGGCAGGAATGGTGGCTCACAACGACATCGTCGGCGTAGGCAGAAGTCAGGACTGGAACAGCCACAACATCGAGCATGAGCTTTCGGGTCTGTACGACGTTGCACACGGCGCAGGTCTTGCGGTCATCATGCCCTCCTGGATGGAGTTCGTCATGAGCCATAACGTGATGCGCTTCGCTCAGATGGCAACACGTCTCTGGGGCTGCCAGATGAACTTCGAGCATCCCGAAGTAACGGCTCTTGAGGGCATCCGCCGCTTCAGACGCTTCCTGCACGATATCGGCCTGCCGATAAACCTCGCAGAGCTTGGAGCAAAGGAAGAGGACATTCCCACCCTCGTTGCAAATCAGGGCGTCAAGGACAGAACATGGGGCTTTGTGCGCCTCAGCTCTGATGACATCACAATGATCTATAAGATAGCAGCTAAGGCGACCGTATAAGAAAGGAGCGCATCATGAAAGCATTATTCATCGGCGGAACAGGCACCATCAGCATGGCGATAACAAAGCAGCTCTCGCAGCACCCCGATTGGGAGCTGTATCTGCTCAACCGAGGCAGTCGTACTTCTCAGCTGCCCGATAACGTAAAGGTCATAAATGCAGATATCAACAACGAGCAGCAGGCAGCTGAGGCTCTCGGCGATATGAGCTTTGACTGCGTGTGCGATTTCATCGGCTTTGTTCCCTCGCAGCTCGAAAGAGACTACCGCCTCTTCAACGGCAGGACAAAGCAGTTCATGTATATCAGCTCCGCAAGTGCTTATCAGAAGCCGCTTTCGGACTACCGCATAAACGAGGGCACTCCCCTCGCAAATCCCTACTGGGAATATTCCCGCAACAAGATCGCCTGCGAGGAATATCTCATGAAGATGTACCGTGAGAACGGCTTCCCCATTACTATCATCCGTCCCTCCCACACTTATGACGAGCGCAGCGTGCCGCTGGGCGTTCACGGCGACAAGGGCAGCTGGCAGGTCGTAAAGAGAATGCTGGAGGGCAAGCCTGTCATCATCCACGGCGATGGTACATCCCTCTGGACTATGACCCACAACAGCGATTTCGCAAAGGGTTTCATCGGTCTGATGGGCAACATCCACGCCATCGGCGAGGCATTCCAGATAACCTCCGATGAATCCGTCACATGGAATCAGATTTATAAGGCTATCGCAGATACTCTCGGTGTGGAGTTCAAGCCGTATTATGTCCCCTCGGATTTCCTGCACGCAGTGAGCAACTACGATTTCGAGGGCAGCCTTATCGGCGACAAGGCAAACTCCGTGGTATTCGATAACAGCAAGCTGAAAAAGGCAGTGCCTGATTTCGTTGCAACTGTAAGATACGATCAGGGCATCCGCAAAACGGTGGAATACGTCCTCGCCCACGAGGAATTCCAGACCCCCGACCCCGAATTTGACACATGGTGCGACAAGGTAATCAACGCACTTGAAAACGCTAAAAAGGAGATCAATTAAAATGGTAAACGTAAAAGGAAGATGGGCGCTCATCACAGGCGCAGCAAGAGGAATCGGCTATCTCACCGCAATATTCATGGCGCAGAGAGGATGCAATCTCATCCTGCACAGCCGTGATATCAACCACACCGAGAAGGTGCTTTCCGAGGTGAAGGCGCTGGGCGTTGAGGCTTATGCGGTATCCGCAGAGCTTTCCGATCTCACCGCAGTGCAGGCAATGCTTGCAGAAATAGACCGTCGTGGCACTCAGGTGGATATCGTCCTCAACAACGCAGGTATGCAGATAGCTTACCGCACTGAGTATTTCAAGACTCCCGTTTCCGACTATACCGAGAGCTTCAAGATAAACACCATAGCTCCTGCAATGATATGCTATCATTTCATGCCTAAGATGATCGAGCGTGGCTTCGGACGCATCCTGAACACCACCAGCGGCATCCGTCTCGAGCCTGAACAGGCTGGTTACTCCGCAAGCAAGGCGGCTCTCGACAAGATCACCATCGACCTCGGCTCAAAGGTTGAGGGCACCGATGTTATGATTAACCTCACCGATCCCGGATGGTGCAGAACTGATCTCGGCGGCCCTCACGCTCCCAACGCTCCCGAGAGTGCTATCCCCGGCATCGTTGTTGGTGCTTTCGTGGACGACAAGAAGTCGGGCAGATTCCTGAACGCTCCACACTTCACAGGCATGACCCTCGAGGACGCTGTTGCAAAGGCAGAGGCAGAGTTCGACAGCCCCTACGGCAAGTAATAAAGGAGACCTATGAAAAGACTTATCACCGCAATTATTTCCGCAGCCGTGCTGTTAAGCTGCACAGGCTGCATCGCACATAAGCTCCCGAACGATGCCATCGAACAGATCGAGCCGCAGATCACACAGAATGATGTGGTATCCTCCGTCACTCCCGAAACCGTTGAAACTCCCGACGATGGAGAAGCAGAAACTGTAGCAGCAGGCTTCTCTGTGCAGGGTACGAAGCTCATCGACGCTAAGGGCAACGAGTTCATCATGCGCGGCATCAACCATCCGCACTGCTGGTTCCTTGACACCGACACCACAGCTCTCCCTGCAATAGCCGAAACAGGCTGCAACACCGTGCGTATCGTGTGCGGCGCAGGCATCCAGT
>JAZSEG010000056.1:0-9069 GCA_045531575.1 Oscillospiraceae bacterium
TACGAATATCTCAGGCTGAGGTGCAGGTGCGTTTTTGATATCTTCAGTAGTCATAAATTCCCTCCGTGTACAAGTCCTTTGGAAAATAGTATGCGACGGTTCAGTATTTTATTCGTTTGCTGTTTTATATATGAACTATGGCAGAAAAGTGCTATTTTCAGTCGGGAAATGTAAGGCGTTCAAAGCTTCTGAGTGATATACTTAAATTAAGTAAAAACATAGGAGAGCATTACTATGACATATAACAATCCCGTAGTTAAGGGCTTTTATCCCGACCCCAGCGTGTGCTTTGCAAACGGAAAGTATTATCTCGTGTGCAGCTCGTTCCAGTATTTCCCCGGAGTTCCTCTGTTCGAGAGTGAGGATCTTGTAAACTGGAAGCAGATCGGCCACGTTCTCACCAGAAAGAATCAGGTGATGCTGGAGAAGATCAACAGCTCAGGTGGAGTATTTGCTCCCACCATCCGCTATCATGATGGCAGATTCTACATGGTGACAACAAACGACACCACCCATCAGAATTTCTATGTCTGGACAGATGATATCTACGGCGAGTGGTCCGATCCCATTTATGTGGATCAGGGCGGTATTGATCCCTCTCTCTTCTTTGAGGACGGTCATACATACTTCATGAGCAACGGACAGGACGATGAGGGTAAGGGCGGTGTTATCCAGTGCGAGATCAACATCGAAACGGGCGAGAGACTTTCTCCCAGACGTTGTTTGTGGCAGGGTTCGGGCGGAAGATATCTCGAAAGCCCTCACATGTACAAGATAAACGGATACTATTATCTCATGGCAGCTGAGGGTGGCACAGAGTACGGACACATGATAACCTATGCACGCTCCGAAAGCGTGTGGGGACCCTTTGAGGGCTATGCGAAGAATCCCGTGCTGACCAATCGCAACAAGGCTCCCAACATCATTCAGGGCATCGGCCACGGCGATCACATCTGTGACGAGATGGGCAACTGGCACATCCTGTGTCTCGGCTTCCGCCAGATAGGCATCTGGCAGCCTTATCACCATCTCGGACGTGAGGTGTTCCTGACACCCGTTCAGTTTCATGAGGATGGTTGGTTCACTGCGGGAACAGACGGCACCACCGCTGACTCTTATGAGAATAAATACGGCACCGAGCAGAGTGAAAAGAAGCTCTACACCTTTGAAAATACCGACTGGAATATCGAATGGTGCTTCATGCGCCATCCGCACATGGAAAATTACGAGCTTTCCGAGAAGAAGGCAGTGCTCCACGGCACGGATATCACTCTTGATATGGTGGATTCTCCCACATTCATCGGTCTGCGACAGCGTGATTTTGTAGCTGAGATCAGCTGTGAAATCAACGTCACTGATGGCGAGGGCGGTCTGACCATGTATATGACCGAGAACGAGCATTACGAGGTGGCTGTCCGCAAGACAGAGAGCGGCTTCGAGGCTATCCTGAAGCTTAATATCGGCGGCATCAAGCACATTCAGAAATCGGTATCGATAAAGAGCGGCATAGCAAAGCTGCTCATCCATGCAAACAACTATGCTTACGGCTTCGGCGTAGAAGCTGACGGCGAGTATACCGATCTCGGCTGCGGCGGTACGAAGTACCTCTCCAGCGAGGTGGCAGAAGGCTTTACAGGAGTGCTCATGGCTCTCTACGCAGTGAATGGAACATCCGAATTCACAAATTTCGTCTGCGAATACAAATAACAAGTAAATTTTGCGCATAAGCGCACGGCAATAACTCAACAGGAGGAAAAGAACATGAAAACATTCAAGAAGCTTGCAGCTTGTGCAATGGCTATCTGCATGACAGTCGGAATCACAGCCTGCGATGAGGGCGGAAACGTTCCTTCGACCACATCAGTTGCAGGTCCCGGCGGCATCACTACCACAACAGCTGCAACCACTACAGACCCCGACGAGAATGCAGCAACAGACGACGAGGCGAAGGAGCTTAATACAGGCGAATTCCAGCCCAGCGGTGATGCAGGCATTGTTAAATTCCTCGGCTTCTATGACATCACCGTGGATCAGAAGGGCAAGGAGCAGTGCATGATCTTCCAGTCCGATGTATACGGCGGTACTATTGAGTGGATCAGCGCTCCCAGTGATTATGCTTACTATGAGAAGCTTGCTACTCTTATTGCGGCAGATGATTCTCCTGACCTGATGACCTTTGAGGCGATGGCTTTCCCTTATGGTGTTACCAAGAATATGTTCGAGCCTCTTGATGGATATCTTAATTCGGATGACGCTATCTGGGCTGATATGAAGGAAATTATAGATTCCTATGAGTTCAACGGCAAGCATTACTATTTCCCTCACAGGATCGTAACCAGCTTCGCCCTCAACTATGACCGCAGCACCATCGAGAACGCAGGTCTGCAGGATCCTTATGATCTGTATGTGGCAGGCGAGTGGACATGGGATGCATGGCGTGAGATGATGATCGAGTTCTGTAATCAGGATGACAGCCACATTGGCTTCTACTCCACCGATACCATTATCAGCTCCTTTGTTGCGACAACTGGTACACCTATTCTCTATGTTTCTCCCGATGGAACTATCACCAACAACATCGATCACCCCAATATCACAAGATCCATTTCGTTCTTGTCTGAACTCGGAAGAAACGGTCTTTTGTATCCCTCGGATCATCCCCATGGCGACTGGGTATCTCCCCAGGTATGGTCCGGTGTTTCCGATAAGATCCTGTTCCTCGGCATGGAGCCTGAGTGGACATATATCGCAGCTACCGAGCAGATCCAGAACCCCACAGGTGTTGATAATGATATCTTCAATACACCTTCCGATTTTGCTTTCGTTCCTTTCCCGAGAGATCCTCAGGCTGACGCTTACTATGCTCAGACAGGTACTTTCGGCTACATGATCCCCAAGGGTTCGAAGAACATGGATGGCGCTATTGAGTTCATCTATTGCAACCGTCTGTTTGAGACCGATCAGGCTATCATAGATCAGGTTCGTGAGGACCATATCAATCCTGAGATCATCACCTATACACAGGGCAAATACGCTGGCATCCAGAAGTGGCAGATGACCTGGGATGAACAGGTATATGATCTCTGGAGAGAGTGCGTAGAGAGCGACAAGTTTGAATATGTTACAGATTATATCTTCGGCTTCGACCAGGAGGTAAAGGTAAACATCTGTACCGCGATGTACGAGACCACCTTCGGCGAGGAATCATGGACTCAGAGAAGCGAGGAGATCTATCCTCTTGTTGAGACAGTTCTGAACGAATACAGATAACGTATCATCCTGAAAATACACGATCCCGAAGGAGCGGCGCTGAAAAGCGCCGTTTCTTCATTTTGTGGAGGTGTTTCGCACAAACGGGATGTCATGGTTTTGTAACTATTTCCAAATATATTCCGTGACTATTGTGTTTACCGCAGGACTGTGTTATAATTAACCTGATATATTATGTAATGCAGGGGTGTTATGTATGGGTCTTGTCATTCAGAACATGATCACAACTCAATATGCACTGGATAAGCAGTCGGAGTCTCTGAAAAAGCTCAAAAAGTCCTCCGAGCGCCTTTCCACAGGCTATAGAATAAACCGCGCAGCAGATGATGCGGCAGGCCTTGCTGTGTCTGAAAAGCTGCGTTCCATAAAGCGTGGACTCAGACAGGGTCTGCGCAATATAGATGACGGAATCTCCTTCGTGCGCACTGTTGAGGGCGCCTCTCAGGAGATCCACAACATCCTGCAGCGCCTGAAGGAGATCGCAGTTCAGGCTGAGAACGGCACCTATGATGATGCGGTTGACCGTAAAGCGCTGGATCTCGAATATCAGCAGCTGCTGGATGAGATCGACCAGATGACTGATAATGCTGATTTCAATGGTGTGCCGCTGTTTGAAAAGCATCTTTCTGCCTATGAAAAGGTGGAGGGTGATGTTAAGCATGGTGAGACTGTCAGGATCAACGCAAAGAACGACACTCTGACTCTCGGCTATATAATTGATGGTGTAGATAAAGAATGCACTGTCACCATTCCTCACGGCAGCTATTCTCCTGAGGAGATCGCCGATATGATCGACTCAGAGCTTATAAATGACGCTCCCGAGCTTATCATCGGCGTGAATACCGATAATCAGTTCACCATGCAGGTGGAGGGCGGCTCGTTGGATCATCTCAGCGGCAGCGCATCTTCGCTTTTTTATAATACCGTCATCGGCTCCTCGGATGGATACCTGCTGGGTGTTACCGTTTTCCGTGATGAGAATGTTACCATGCCCGTCATCGCAGGTCAGAATGATACGATGTCTTTCCGTGTTGGAAATACTGACGATACATTGTACTCGATCAAGCTGGATGCAGGTAACTATAACCGAACTCAGCTTGTGGATGCGATTAATCAGAAGCTCACTCAGGCAGGCATTCCCGGTGATATCGAAGCGGTAAAGACCGAGAACGATAAAGGACAGCTCATCATTGGTCTTGCCAGTGAATCCACTATCACTGGTCTTTCGGGCAACTTCATCAAGATGGACGGCATCACCTCGCCTATCTATGATATCTGTAAATATGGTTCAATAGATAATTCCAAAGCAGTTCTGTCAGGCACAAAGCGTATCGAAAACGATCTTGTCATCGAGCGCGGCCGAAACGACTATTTCGTGCTGAATTTCAAGTATTACGGCGATGATGCTTCCGCTCAGAGCAAGACTCTCAGGATAGATCTGCTTGACGCTTCCGAGGACAGAAAGATATACGCATCACCTACAGATCTGATCGATACCATTCAGCAGCAGATAGACGCTGCCGATCTGCCGTTCACTGTTTCCCTCAACGCAAAGGGCGGAATAGATATCACCTCCGATCAGTTCGGTAATAAGTGTGATGTCAAGCTGAACACATCCAATGTTCCCAGCCCCTATATGGTGTATGATCTTTTCGATGCGGCAACTCTCAATAAAGTGACTCCTGCGCAGGGTTCTTCTACCTATAGCCGAGCTATCTTCACCGCATATAAGCCACTTGGTCCCTCTGTGTATATTCCTGCGTCTGAGAATACTCTGTCCTTTGATATCACCGTGTCTGATGATAACGAGGCTCCCGCAGCGGAAAAGACCGTCCACCGCATAGATGTGGTGATCCCCGAAAAGACATACTCCTCGACCGCAGAGCTTGTGGAGACTATGAACGACTATCTCGACAATAACTATCCCGATATTGCGGACAAGCTGCAGTTCAGCATCGATGCGTCCAATACCCTGAAGCTGTATGCTGAGGGACCTAACAGCAGCTGCATCGAGCGCATAGCAATTGATACTACTTCCTCAGCGTACAACAGGCTCATTGCAGGCTCCCGTTATTATGACAACATTTCCACTGTGAACGGCTCGGAGAGCGCTTATCAGACCTCCTCGAATACCGTTCCGGGAACATCCCGTGCAAATGTAACATCTACTGCAGGCTCCACTGTAAAAGGTACGCAGGAGGTAAAGGAGCAGTCATCCACACCTCAGAAGAGCGATACATATATCCGTTATTCGGGCGCTACTGTGGATGTAGTGGCAGGCACAACGGTGTATGAGCAGACCGAGGGTATCGTCGGCGGCGTGCTGAAGGAAAAGACACCTGCCAAGATCACTCTCGATGATGTGCTTACTCAGTTTTCTGTTCCGGGAAAGTCCGAAAAGGATATCTCTTTCTCGTTTGATCTTGAGGACGATCAGGGTTCGGAGTCCTATTCCATCGTTATTCCCAAAGGCTCTACCTCTGCTCAGGCAATGAATCTTATAAATGAAGCTATAAAGGGCAGAGCTACAGCCACATCCAGCGGCAGTGATATCATTATAAAGTCCGACTATTCGGGCGCAGAAGCGAAGTTCTCAAATGTAACGGGAACACTGCTCAATAAGGCGACTAAAAGCTCACTTGCATCCAGTTCAGGTGCAGTTGTGGAAAATAATACTGTCTATGTTCCTGCAACGCTGACTGTAAAAAATGCGCTTTCGCAGATTCCCTATGCTATAGACAGCACTAATAATAATCTAGTGATGACTGCAGGCCAGCACACTTATGATCTCAGGCTGACAGAAAAGACCTACACTTCGCTTTCCGAGCTTGCCGCAGAGATAAATGCACAGATCTCCGCAGCGGATGGCGGCACGCCTGCAACCACAGTCAAGGTAGGTTCTGACGGAAAATCACTGATATTCACAGGCCCCCTGAAGGAGTCGGGAAATGTTACAATCGACGATGCCAGCACCTGTAGGATAGGCTATACCAAGAAGGTGATAAGCACCTCAACACCGAATTACAACCCCGCAACGGGCAACGTGGAGAATCCTGCATCCATCCGCACAGAGGGTATAGACACCCATTTCCCCAAAACAGTAACATCTGCGGATAATACCATAACCATGGATTACACGCACCCCGATCCTACCGATCCCGATAACACTGTTACCGAAACACTGACTATAACCATTCCCGATGGCACATATAACAACGCTACTGAGTTTACAAATGCGATAAACTCTGCCATAGCAGCAGATCCCGACCTCAGCGGTAAGATCACGGCAAGCTATGCATCCTCGGGCAGCAACAAGGGTCTGACATTCAAGACCGTAAACGGTGGCGATGGCTACAGGCTTTCAAATCTCGGCGGTACAGCTGCAGTTGATAAGTATATCAGCAAGGCGAATACCTCGGGCGGCGAGGTGGATACGACTGCGAATGTCGTAAAGTTCCCTGCAAAGGCTACCAATAATCAGTATGGCACGCTTTTCAGTGGCAACGGCGTGGAGATAACCGACAGCAACGATCATGTTGCACTTACGATAAACGGCACTCTGTATGAGTTCGATATCACCCAAGGTGTATACAAGGGTGCATCGGGCAGGGCAGATCTTACAGATCAGCTGAGAAACGGACTCGCTGCTGCCAATGTCACTATCACAGATGATGGCACGAATCTCATTATCACCACCAATGATAAGGGGTTGGGCAAGAGCATTTCGCTTAACAGCGCCAATACCTCGCCCTATTTCAAGCGTGCGGTGAATGTAAGCTCTCCAACATCCACACGAAGAGTTGAGAGCCCTTGCTATATCCTCGGCAAGAATTCTATCAGCAGCATAGATATCAAGAGCTACAACAATAAAATGTCCTTCGATTTTACTCAGGATGGCAACACTTATCCTGTGGAAGTTCAGATAGCGGAAGGCACATATACTGCGGCAAGTCTTGCTCAGGCTATTCAGGACAGCATCAATCAGACGCTCCCTGCAAACTCGCTGGAGGTATATACCAACAGCTCGGGAAATATCGGTATCCGCAGTGCGACCATTACACCCCTGCGCACCATCACTAATTTCAAGGGCGGATTGTTTGATAAGGTGTTCCAGAATGCGAGCTATTCAGGCATAACAAGGCATACTGAAAAGGCGGGAACCTCCACGGGATCTTATCTCACCTATATCGTGGGAAGAAACGATCTTTCACCTGAGACTGAGGATGAGTTCAAGGCAAAGAAGAATGTAATAATCTATCCCGCACTTAACGATCAGCTCATTTTCGATCTTCGCTATGACGGCGAGACCTATAAGGTGGAATTCAATATCCCCGCAGGCGAATATATGCCGAGGGAGCTTGCAGCAGCTATCCAGACGGCTGGCAGGGAAGCCATCAACAAGATGACGGACAAGAACGGCGATCCGTTCCCGCAGGACACCTTTAAGGCAACTATCGGACTTGCGGATCTGGGTCTCCCTGAGCCTGATACAGCCATCAAGAGCAGCGATAAGCTGGTGCTGAGCTTCAATGTGCCTGATGACGGCACAGTGGACGATCTTGAATGCATTATTGACGGTGTTAGAGGCAGTGCAGCATATCGCATCTTCTATGAAGCTACACAGTCACCGACGCCTTCTAAGGTCATCGGTAAGGCAGATCTCACTAACGGAATAATGATCCGCACAGGCGAGAATGATACTTTCAGCTATGACCTCGATGGAACAACATATTCCGTTACCATCCCCGAAGGCACCTACACCTGCGATCAGCTGTATGAATATCTCAATTCCCAGTATGATCAGACGAACAGCATAGTTCGCTGCACTAATATGGATGGACATCTGATGTTCTACACCATAGAAAACGGCGATTACGATATCGACAAGTTCGTGGGAAATGCCGCTGATGATATCTTTTACGGCAGCGAAAGCCGTGAGAGCGACAGCGAGATCGGCATCCACACTGGCAGAAGAACAGATACATACATCTGGTATCTCAGAACAAGAGTGGACGATCACCTCATGCGCATCAATACCACTGGCGTTACCACTGCACCCCGTGCCGCAAAGGCGATGGACAGGGTAGACGCTGCGGTGAACTATCTGTCTCGCTGGCGTGCGCTTTCGGGTGCGAACGAGAACCGCTCCCGCCATACTCATTCCAGAAACACTGCTTATGTAGAGAATCTCGAGCAGGCAGATTCCACGCTGCGTGACGCGGACATCGCCACAGAGACAGCAGAGCTTGCAAAGCAGCAGATACTCCTGCAGGCGCAGAACGCAATGATAGAGCAGAGTAAACAGCAGCACAGCTCCATTATGGATGTGCTGGCGTGATATCCTAGGTAAAAAGCTCAGATGATTTACCTGCCCCATGACATTGTTGCCATGGGGCAATGCTTTTGGAAATTTGTAAACTAATTTAACTAAAAAATTCATCAAGCCTATTGCATTTATCGGATAATTAGTGTATAATATGCTTGTGATGCGTAAACGATTACGCAATTGTAATGGAGGAACTGAAATGAACCGAATCAAAAAAGTGCTCAGCTGCTGTCTTGCAGCGGCAATGATCCTGGGAATGACCGCTTGTGATGAACAGGCTCCCACATCTCAGGCAGGTACCACAGCAGGAGGTCCCGGTGTGACTTCCACAACAAACGGCGCAAATACCACCACAGACCCTGACGCAAACGCTGCGACCGACGCTGAGATCAAGGATCTTGATACAAGCTCCTATACCCCCAGCGGCAACGCAGGCACCGTAAAGTATCTCGGCTATTATGATCTTGTTCCCG
>JAZSEG010000045.1:0-6459 GCA_045531575.1 Oscillospiraceae bacterium
TACGGGCGAGGTGCTGAGAGTTATCCGAGAGCTTAAAACCAGCGACCGCACCATGATCGTGGTTACCCATGAGATGAACTTCGCACGCAGCGTTGCGGACAAGGTCATCTTCATGGCGGACGGCGTTATTGAGGAGATCGGCACGCCCGACGAGGTGTTCGGCTCCCCGAAGAGCGAGAAAACAAGGGCGTTCCTGGCGAAGTCGCTGGAGAACCCCATGGACTGAGTTATATGATCTATGCGCCTGAGCGGACGATGTTCCCTCGGGCGCTTTTATTATCCTCTATGGGAATGATACGGCATATCTTACTGCATTTTACTGCAGAAATTGCGGAGTTCGGGGATGTTGGGGAATGTGCACTGTTCCGAAAATGAATGTATTGAAAATGAAACACGTTCTGAAAATGAGAACACAGGATATGAAGCGCGTTCTGAAAATGAGAACGTTGATATGGAATTATGTTTGCAAAAACCGTGTATGGAAAAACCGTATACGGAAAATGCGACACAAAATAATATCAAATAAATATAATATCAAGATAATATAATATCTTCTTTCTCCTCTTCCTCAATAACCTGATCTACTCTGAGGAGAGGGAGGAGGGAGAAAAACAATTTCATCGGGAGAAAATTTACCGTCGGACAGAAAACCGCTTGCGGAAAAATGTCTGACGGAAACACCGTCGGACACAAAACCGTCAGCAATAAAACCGTCAACCAAAAATGCCACACAACAAAATATCAAATAAAATAATAAAAATATTAAATAATATCTTCTTTCTCCTCTTCCTCAATAACCTGATCTACCCTGAGGAGAGGGAGGAGGGAGAAAAACAATTTCATCGGGAGAAAATTTACCGTCGGACAGAAAACCGCTTGCGGAGAAATGTCTGACGGAGTCACCGGTTGACAGAAAACCGTTTGCGGTAAAACCGCATGCGGTTTTTGTCACACAAAATAATATCAAATAAATATAATATCAAGATAATATAATATCTTCTTTCTCCTCTTCCTCAATAACCTGATCTACCCTGAGGAGAGCGGGAGGATGGATGAAGAAAAAGCATTCAGTTTTTTGCAGAAAGATACGGGGTATCATGCATACAGAGAAGGATCAGCGCTCGTGGGCCGAGAGCATGGGACGGATCCTTGCACCGCTGAAGGTGCGCAGGGTGTAGTTTTTGGTGACGGCAAACACCTTAGGCGACAGAAGGAACAGTGCGATAAGGTTCGGTATCGCCATGAGTCCGTTGATGAGGTCACACAGAGACCACACCGCCGAGAAATCCAACAGCACGCCTGCAAAGGTCGCTGCGATGAACAGCAGGCGGAACGGCTTTTCCGCTTTCCTGCCGAAGAGATACACCGCCGCCTGCGAGCCGAAGCTGCTCCAGCCGATGACGGTAGAAAAGGCAAACAGCACCACCGCCACCGCCAGCAGCTTTCCCGAGAGGCTGCCGAAGGTCTGCGAAAAGGCGTAGGTGGCAAGCTCTGAGCCGCTTACTTCGCATATCCGCACGCTGTCTATGAGCGGGATGGTCTGCTCACGGTCGAGGAACACAGGCTTGCCGCTTTCCGAGAGCTTCTGCACGCCCTGAATGCTCATGATGTTGCAGAAGGTGCGGCTGCCCTTTTCCACCGAAGCACAAAAGCCTGTTGAATATATCGTGCGGAAAGAGGCGGGATGTTGAGAATCTCCCACCGTCAGGGTGTATGTGCCGTCGGTGATAAGGCTGTCCTGCTCCGTCAGGCGGAAATACTGCGGCGTGGTGGAGATGCGGCTGAACGCCTCCTCCGCCGTGGGAGCGTCACAGGGACTTGCCAGCAGGATAACGGCGGTGAGCGAACACATCACGATGGTGTCGAAGAACACCTCGAAGATGCTCCACATGCCCTGTACGCAAGGCTCCTTCACGGCGCTTGCGGTGTGGGCGGCAACGGATGTGCCGAGTCCCGCTTCGTTGGAGAAAACTCCCCTGCGGAAGCCCATGGATATCGCCTGCTTTATCACATAGCCGCTTATACCGCCCGTCACTGCGTCAATGCCGAAAGCGCCCTCAATTACAGCGCCGAAAACCGCAGGCAGCCTTGTGATATTCGCAGCCATTATCCACACGGCGCCGAGGATATAGAAGCAGGACATCAGCGGTACGAGCTTTGCTGTCACGCTGCCGATGCGCTGAACTCCGCCGAAGATGATGCAGGCTACCGCTGCGGCAAGAACTATTCCCGTTACGACAGGCGGCACCGAGAAATTCGCCTGCAGAGCGCCTGCCGCAGAGTTCATCTGTGCAAGGTTGCCCATGCCGAAGGCGGAGAGGGTACACAGCGCCGCAAAAACAACGGCAAGCGGCTTTGCGAGCCATGCGGTGCTGCGTTTTTCCGCAAGACCCTGTTCCATATAGCGCATTGCGCCGCCCTCCCATTCGCCGTGGGAGTTCCTTTTGCGATAATATATGCCGAGGACGTTCTCGGCAAAGCCTGTCATCATGCCGAACAGGGCGGATATCCACATCCTGAACACCGCTCCCGCACCGCCTGCCGCCAGCGCCGCTGATACTCCCACGATGTTGCCTGTGCCGAGGGTTGCGGCAAGCGCCGAGGACATCGCCTCGAACGGCGTGACCGAGCCTTTTTCTCTGCCACCGCTGCGGGAAAACACGGTGCATTTCAGCCAGTGCGGAAGGTGCCGCAGCTGAAAGAATCCCGTGCCGAAGCTGAATAATGCTCCTGCCGAAAGCATCAGGATAAGCGTAGGCAAGCCCCACACTATGCTGTTAAGTTTATCTGTCATCTGCGAGGTTTCCTTTCTGAAAGGTTTAAGTTATGTAAAGACGGAAAAGCATGGTGTAATACCAGTTACTTACAAAAAATAATTGAAATCAGTCGATCAAAATGATAAAATCTTTTCTGTTGTGCGCCAACGAAAAATATACAGGCAGGATTTTGCAATGGATATCAAAAGGAAGATACTTATAGCATACAAGCACAAAAGAGAACTGACCGCCCTCATGCGCCGCCTGAAAAAAGACAGCAATGAGATCTTCTTCACCACATCGGGTGAGGAGGCGATGGGTATGGCTCAGTCCCATTGTCCTGAGCTGATATTGCTGGGCACAAAGCTTGATGATATGGATGGCATCAGCGTGCTGCGTTCGATAAGGGGTTGGTTGGAGGCGCCTGTTGTGATGCTTGCGTCCGAATGCAGCGAAAGAGAGGTCATGATGTCGTTTGACAGCGGCGCAGATGATTTTATGCTGCTTTCGTTCAGTATAGGCGAGATGCTCTCACGCATCGGTGCGGCGATAAGGCACCGTCAGAACATGCAGAGCGGTATTGTGGATCAGAACAGCTTCAGGGTGGGAGATCTCGTGGTGGATTACGACAGGTTCCGTGCCTATGTTTCGGGCAAGGACGCAGACCTCACGCACAATGAGTTCAGGCTGGTCTCGCTGCTGAGTAGAAATGCAGGGAGCATCTGCACATACGAATACCTTATCTCTCAGATGTGGGGACCGAATGCCGACACTGACAATCAGATACTCCGTGTCAACATGACAAACATCCGCAGAAAGATAGAGCTTGATACTTCTACACCCCGATACATAAGGACCATTTCGGGCGTGGGATACCGTATGGCGGAGAAATGAAAGGCTGCGGCATATTTATCTGAAAATAGCTATTGACTTTTTCACTTTATTATGGTAAAATAGTTCCAAGGATTAATAATCACGGTTTAAAGCGTGAAAAATTGCTCTACGGAGGTATTTTTATGGTAAAGGACGAAAATCTGGATTATCTGTTTGAGGCTATTCTTACTCTTAAGACAGTGGATGAATGTTATGCTTTCTTCGAGGATCTCTGCACACCTCAGGAGATGAAGTCCATCTCCCAGCGTCTGCAGGTGGCTAAGCTCCTCACTTCCGACTGCGTTTACAACGAGATCGTAAAGCAGACAGGCGCAAGCACCGCCACCATCAGCCGTGTGAACAAGACTCTCAACTATCAGGCAGCAGGCGGCTACAAGATCATCTTCGACAGACTGAAGGACGAGAATAAGTAATGGCAGGCTACGGCGAATTTGCCGATGTTTATGATCTGCTGACGGAGAACGTTCCGTATGATGAGATCGCAGATTATTACTGCGGCATGATACAGCGCTTCGGCTGTGAGGGAAAACTGCTGCTGGACATGGGCTGCGGCACGGGAAATCTCACGCTGAGGCTCGCTGAACGTGGCTTTGATGTGATAGCTTCCGATGCTTCCGCTGAGATGCTCAGCATCGCCTGCTCTAAGGCGGGTGCGGAGAAGGTGCAGTTCATCTGCCAGAGCATGGCGGATACCGATCTTTACGGCGCTGTGGATATCGCAGTCTCCACGCTGGACAGTGTGAATCACCTTGACAGCGCAGAGGATATTGCAGAATGCTTCGTGAGAACGGCGGCCAACATGAACACGGGCGGCTTGTTCCTGTTTGATGTGAACACCATCTACAAGCACCGTCATATCCTTGCGGACAACACTTTCATCTATGACGTGGAGGGCGTTTACTGCGCCTGGTCCAACACATACGACCCTGAGGATGACAGCGTTGCGATAGAGCTTGACTTATTCTATGAGAATGAGGACGGCAGTTATGACAGGGGCTATGAAAGTTTCTGCGAGATAGCGCTCCCGCAGGAGGAGATATCCGCAATGCTCACGGACGCAGGCTTTGAGGTGCTGGGGGTATACGAATACCTCACAGACAGCGCTCCCACAGACGAGAGCGAGAAGCTTATGTACGTCGCAAGAAAGAAATGATAACGAATGAGACCTGAGATGCTTCTCGGGTCTTTTTCTGTGCGATGAATTCGGCTAGAAGCAAGAGTATTAACGGTGTTTTGGTTAATTTCAATTTATCACCCTTGACTATCGGGCGGAAATGCGGTACAATCTATATATTATATAGTAAAGCGGTGATAGGATGAATATATACGGCGTTTCGCCGAAAAGGCTGCGGGAGTATTTCAGCGATATGGGGGAGAACCCCGCAAAGGCTGAGATAGTTTTTGACGGGATATACCGAAAGGGCATAACGGAGCTTTCCGAGCTCGGCTTTTCCGCCCGTGTGACGGAAAGGTTGAAGCGTGACTTCGATATGCACCTGCCGCAGATAACAGAAGTTCATGACGGAGAGGATGCGGCAAAGATGCTGCTCAGGCTCTCCGATGGCGAGTTCGTGGAAACGGTGCTGATGCGGCAGAGCTTCGGCAGTTGCGTGTGCGTTTCCACACAGGTGGGCTGTGCTATGGGCTGCGCATTCTGCCAGAGCGGCAGACTTAAGCGCAGGCGTGATCTTCTGCCCGAGGAGATCGTGGGTCAGGTGCTGGCGATACAAAGCCGCTTCGGCGTGAGGGTGACGGGAATATCCGTCATGGGCATTGGCGAGCCGTTCGATAATTTCGACAATGTGGCGGAGTTCTGCGATATCGTCATGGCGGGCAAGGGTCTTGCGGTGGGGGAGAGCCATATAACGGTCTCCACCTGCGGACTGGTGCCTGAGATATACCGCTATGCGGAGCTGCCGCATCCCTGCAATCTGGCGATAAGCCTGCACGCCCCCACGGATGAACTCAGAAATAAGCTCATGCCGATAAACCGCAGGTATCCTCTTGCGGAGCTTATAAAGGCGGCTGAGCATTTCTCGCAAAAGGCTAACAGGCGTGTGATGATGGAATATATCATGCTTTCGGGCGTGAACGATACCCCCGAATGTGCGCAGCAGCTGGCGGAGCTTATCGGGGAGCGGAATTTCTATGTGAATATCATTCCGTATAATCCCACCGAGGCGGACAGCTTTGAGAAAAGCAGCAGGGAGCGCATCATGGATTTCTATGACGTGCTGAAGAAGAATAAGATAGGCGTTACCATGCGCAGGGAGTTCGGCGCAGACCTCAAAGCCGCCTGCGGACAGCTGAGTGCGGAGCATGAGGGATAGGAGGAAATATGTATACATCAGAATATTGCGATGTGGAGTATCTTGAAGATAAGAACGTGGTTTTTGTTACATGGAAGAAGTTCTGCTGCCGTGATGACTACCGCAGACCGCTCGAATATGCACTGGATATAATGGCGCAGCACCACTGTGATTACGTCGCTGACACAAGAAACGGTTTCGAGAACATTCCCGAGGATACGGCGTGGGTGGCTGAATAATTCATGCCGAAGGCGGCGGAGCTTGGCTGCAAATATATATACTTTATAATAGATGAATGTAATTCGCTCAAAGATGAGTTGGATGGGCAGGTGGCGGATTCCGCAAGTATTATGGAGTTCAGATACATATCAGATATAGAACAGATCCCCTCTTGCAAATAAAATGAAAGTATGCTATTATAATATGGTGTTCACAAAAAATCAAAAACAACATATAATGGAGATGTGAAATGGGTAAGATAGTAAGAACGCTTTCCGAGG
>JAZSEG010000228.1:0-3942 GCA_045531575.1 Oscillospiraceae bacterium
TAGAGCTTGCAGGCAAGGCTGCGATAGCGGTGATATCCCTGCCTGTGTTCACCTCGCTTGCAGAGCTGGTCACAGGCCTGTTAAACGTGATATAGCATGATTACAAACAGCAAAATATCTCAATGATATTACTATCCGTAATGCATACATGTGGTACAAATCGTAAAAAACTGTGCGAGATGCAGACACAGCTGCGGCATCCCGCCTGCGTTAATTTCGATGTCAGAACCGTTTAAAACCTACTGAATGCGATATAACAGGAATACAAAATGAAAAATCTATTAGTAATATTACTATCAGTAATGATATTATTTATTTCAGGCACACACGCCCGAGCCGAGACCGCCGAGATATACGATTACGGCAGGGACAGGTTGGAGGAGGCAGTGCCGCCCGAGGCTGCTGCGGCGCTTGAGAATGAGGGCATCTCCCCCGACAACAGCGGCGCCGCCACACTTTCCATCGCCGAGGCACTGGAATACATCAAATGGCTGCTGCTCGAAAACACTGCCGCTCCGCTCAGGCTGCTTGCGGCGCTCTGTGGAGTGATACTGCTCTGCGGACTTTCCTCGGGACTTTCGGACAATGCGGACAGGCTTTCGGGAGTATTCACAACAGTGGGCGTTCTGGCAGGCTCGGGGATGATAGTTGCCGCAGTATCGGATGTGCTTAACAGTACGCTGCAGCTGCTGAGCGCGGCTTCTATATTCATCACCACGTTCATTCCGATATTTGCAGGTATACTCTCGGTCATGGGTCGTGCCGCTACTGCCTCGGCCATAAACACCGTAACGCTTGCCGCAACGCAGCTGTTTTCGCAGCTGGCGGTGAATTTCCTTGCGCCGCTGAGCGGTGCGATACTGGGTCTGTCCATTGCTGGAGCGATACATCCGCAGCTGGAGCTTGGCAGGCTTGGCGAGCTTGTGAAGAAGATAGTCGTCTGGATACTGGGACTTATCATGACCGTTTTCATGAGCATACTCTCCATGCAGACGTTCGTTGCGAATTCCGCAGACAGCGTGCTGATACGCACGGCGAAATTCGCTGTCTCCTCTGGTGTGCCGATAGTGGGCGGCACCATCTCCGACGCCGTGGCGACCGTTCATGGAAGTCTCAGCATCATAAAAAGCAGCGTGGGCACCTACGGAATGGTGGCGGCTGCCGCCATAGTCCTCCCTACGCTGATAAACGTGGTGTGCTATAGGATGTCGCTTTCCGCTGCGGAAACGCTCAGTGAGATATTCGGCGTGAAGGAGCTTTCCTCGCTGCTGAAAAGCTGCGGCTCGGTGATGGCGATAATCCAGGCGGTGATAGTGTGCTTTCTTCTGCTGAACACCATTGCCGCAGTGATAATGCTCGCCATAGGAAACGGCACGGCGTAGGGGGTGCAGTATGGAATTTCTCACCACGATATGCATGGCCGCGATAGCTTCGGCATTGTTCAGGCTGCTGGTTCCCGAAAGCAGATACGCAAAGCAGATATCCCTGCTCATCGCCTGCGTTTTCATGCTGGCTGCGGTGAATGCCGTCACGGGGGCAGAGCTTTCGCTTGACAGCGGCTCGTATGAGCTTTGCGGCAGCACGGACTACATAGGCTTTTCGGGGGATGTGAACAAGTCCCTGCAGAAAAAGATCTGCACCGATATGAAGGAAAAGGTCTCCGCCATTCTGAACGAAAACGGAATTTATCCCGAACAGATACACATCAACGTTAATATTTCGGGATTGTACAGCATATCTATTACACAGGTGAAGCTTGTATTCGCCGAGGGGATGCAGGCAGAAGCAGACAGAGCGCTGCAGCTTCTTTCGGGGGAGCTTCCCGAGGATATAGAGCTTAAAACCGAACTGAAGAGGTGATGTGAAAATGCCGCTGAAGATAGCGGACTGCAAGGGATTTCTATCCGATAAACGGGCAAGGAATGTGATCGTTGCCATTGGCTGTGCGCTGATACTGCTGCTGTTTTTCAGCACGCTTACTCCGCAGCACGACAAGGAAGTCGTTCAGGCAGAGGACACCTCCGCCATCGAGCGGGAGCTTGAACAGCGGCTGGAAGAGCTTATCGGCGGCATAAGCGGCGTGGTCTCGCCGACGGTAATGGTCACGCTGGATTCCACCTCGCAGCGGGTGTATGCCCGCGACAGCAGGAACGGCACTTCCTCCTCCCAGAAGGACGGCTCCACCACAGCCAGCGGCGACAACGAAAGCTCCATAGTGCTGATAAGCAGCGGCAGCGACAAGAGCGCCCTTGAGGAAAGCACGGTGCTGCCGAAGGTGCGTGGAGTGGCGGTGATATGCGGCGGTGCGGAGGATCCCTCCGTCAAGGAAAAGGTGGTGAATGTGATAGCAAGCGTTCTGGATATCAGTTCATCACGGGTATGCGTTACATATTGAGGATGCACGGCATCCCATTCACGACAGAAAGGAAATACATTTATGAAACATCTTAATCTCATCATAGGCAAAAAGCAGATCGCCATTGCGGGACTTACAGTGCTTCTGGGCGCGGCGGTGACGGTGAACTATCTCGTGAACGGCTCTGCAAAGCAGGATATCACCGAGCCTGCTACAGAGGTCTCCTCCACAAATTACGGCGAAGCGCAGCTGGTGGCAGATACCTCCTCCACCGATGCCTACTTTGCACAGGCACGCATGGATAAGCAGATGAGCCGTGACGAAGCCGCAGAGGTGCTTGCCTCCATGTATCAGGGCGGAGATCTCACGACGGATGAGCTCGGTCTGGTGGCTGACGATGCGCTGAAGCTGAGCTATCTCATCGAGAGCGAGAACACCATCGAATCCCTGCTGAGAGCACAGGGCTTTGAGGACGCTCTGTGCTATCTCAGCGACAACACCGCAAACATCATCGTAAAGACCGAGGGACTGGACGCCGTGCAGGCAGCGAAGATCAAAAGCACACTTCTTTCGGAATACGAGGTGAGCAGCGACGGAATCACCATAGTGGAAGTGAACTGAATTGAATGATAAATTTGCCTTATACCAAAAGCTGCGCTTTTGCGGCAAATTTATTATACGCTATTTAAATGTCCTCGCAGATACGCAAATCGAAGATTTGCTCCCTGCATATCGGACAATTATACCATGCCCTTACGGTCATGGTATAATCCGCGGAAAAACCGCCACAATATCCTCATATCTATGGAAAAGAGGTAATGTTGTGGCGGTCGTTCTTATCCGTGCGTGTATACTGTATGTGGTGATAACATTCTCGCTGAGGCTCATGGGCAAGCGACAGCTCGGTGAGCTGCAGCCATCGGAGCTTGTGGTTACTATCCTGATATCGAATATCGCCTCCATGCCCGTAGAGGATTCATCCATTCCCATGCTGATGGGCATAGTGCCGATATTCACACTGGTGTGCCTTGATGTTATCGTATCTGCGATAATGCTGCGCTCGCCCCGATTCAGGCGGTTCATCATAGGCAGTCCGAGGGTGATAATCTCCGGGGGCGTGGTGCAGCAGGAGGAGATGAAGCGGCTCCGCTACACCGTGGATGATCTCGTGGAAGCGATGCGTGAGGAGCAGATATTCGATCTCAGCGAGGTGCATTACGCCATCGTGGAGACCACGGGCAAGATACATTTCATGCAGAAAAAGGATCATCAGGGAGCGCTGCGCTCGGATGTAGGCTGCGGCGGCAGCACAGACGATCCCCCTGCCGTTATCATCCGTGACGGCATCGAGGACGGCGAGCAGCTGGGTAATCTCGGACTCGGGCAGGGATGGCTGAATCAGAAGCTGCGCGAAAACAACGTCCGTGCAAAGGATGTTTTCCTGATGACGGCAGACAAAAACGGTCAGATAAATCTCATCAGGAAGGCGGGCAAGAGCGCATGAACAGGCTTGGAGTGAGCATCGGAATACTTTCGGTGATGGCGGCAGGCTGCACAGCCTCGGTGATCGCCACGAACCACATAAC
>JAZSEG010000257.1:0-4210 GCA_045531575.1 Oscillospiraceae bacterium
GCATTTTGCAAGAGCTTTTTTCACATTTTTCTTTCGTTTTCCGAAAACAGTAAGGACACGGTATCCCATGTCCTTACACTGATATTATTCGGCAGTTTCCGAGCTTTCGGCCGTCTGCTCAGAGGGGAGCTGCGGCACCGCAACATCGTTTTCGATCATGTTGTTATCACGCACATACGCCTTTTCGGGGTTGGTGAGATTCACCGTCACACGCTCTGTAGCTGATATCTCGGTCTCGATAAGCTCCCTTGCGATGTGCAGCTTGTTTTCGAGCGAATCCGACAGACCCATCTCAAGCGTTACTCTGTCCTCAACGATGACCTTTATCTCAAAACGATCGGTGATGTCGATGGATGTGATACCTACAAGCTCCGCATTTTCAGCGGCAGTGAGGATGAGTGCGGGAAGATCGTTCTTGCCCTCCTCCTCGGAGGAAAGCATCCTGCCCACCTCAGGCATAAGAGGATCGTAACCGATGACCAGGGGCAGCGTACTGTCAGGCTCCTCCTCGATTATCTTTCCGAGCCTTGAAATGATATAGGGACGGTTGCCCACCTTCATCACATACCAGCGCTCCGCTTCCTTTACGGTTATCTCTATCTTTGTGGGATAGGATTTCTTCACCTCTGCGGCGTCGATGTACGCAAGCGAGCCTACTATGATCTCCTCCGCCTTCTCCGCATCAATATCAAGAAGGCTCGTGCCGATGACCAGACCGCTGTTGGAGATGATCTCATCCGCAGTATAACGGGTGTTGCCCTCGACAGTGATAGTGCCGAGATCGAACAGCACAGTCTTTGCAAGCACCGCAAAAACGATCACCGCAATGATGCCTGCAAACAGATAGTAAAGCACATAGTTTCCTCCACGGCTTCCCTGCTTTTTGCGATTCTTGCTGCGGTTCCTGTTCACTGCCCTGGTCACTGCCTTGTTAACGGCTCTCCTCTGCTCTGCAGGCACCGCCGCAGGCTGCTTCTGCACAGGCTTTGCAGGCTTCTTTGCAGCAGGCTTTCCCGCAAGCGATATCTTATTCTGCACACGCTTTGCAGGCTTTTTAGCCGCAGGAGCAGTGCCGCCCTGTGCAGCCTTCGCCTCCTCCGCCTTGCTCTTCTGCATATCCTTGTATAAAGTATCGAGAGACGCCTTTCTCTTTGCATTTTTCTGCTCAGCCGTGATTTTTTTCTTCATGCGTCTTTCTCCTTCCTGTGGCTCGTTTATCCGTTAACTCGCCGAATATCTGCGCCTGCCTGCCGCAGCACGCTTTCTATGCTGTCATAGCCTCTGTCGATGTAATTTATACCCTCAATCTCCGATATACCCTCCGCCGCCAGCGCCGCAGTTATCAGCGCTGCGCCGCCACGAAGCTCATAGGCGCACAGCTTTGCGCCTGTAAGCCGCTTCACGCCCTCCACCACTGCCACTCTGCCCTCCGCCTTAATGGAAGCGCCCAGCCGCACAAGCTCGGAAACGTGCCGATATCGGTTGTCAAATATAGTCTCCACGAATACCGATGTACCCTCCGCAAGAGAGGTCACCGCCATTATCGGCGCCTGTATATCCGTAGGAAATCCCGGATACGGCATGGTGCGTATCGTAGGCGGTGCAATAAGCTTCCGCTTTCTGCTGAAATACAGCTTTCCGCCGCCGTAGGCATATCCACGGCACCCCATGCTTTCAAGCACTGAGAGAAACGCCGTCATATCCTCGGTGCGGCAGCCGCTCAGAAGAAGCTCGCCGCCTGTTGCAGCAGCACAGCAGAGATATGTTCCCGCCGCAATGCGATCCGGCATCACGCTGTATTCCGCAGGAGACAGGCTCTCCACGCCCTCGATGTATATAACGCCGCTGCCTGCGCCCGATATCCTCGCTCCGCATTTCGTGAGGAACGCTGCGATATCGCATATCTCAGGCTCTCTCGCCGCATTGTGAAGCTCTGTAACGCCCTTTGCAGTCACCGCCGCCAGCAGGATGTTCTCGGTAGCGCCCACTGACGGAAACGAAAGCGTTATCTTTGCGCCCTTCAATCCCTGCGGTGCTGTAACATCAAGAAAGCCATGCTCCTCCGTGATTACCGCACCCATCTGCTTCAGTGCGGAAAGGTGAAGATCTATCGGTCTCGCTCCCAGCTCGCAGCCACCCGGAAATGAGAGCCTGCAGCGCCCTGTGCGCCCGAGTATGGAGCCTAAGAACATGATGGAGCTTCGCATCTCCCGCATAAGCTCGTCGGGGATATCGCTCCTGCTTACGGATGAGGCATTCACCGTGATAGTGCCGCCGCTTCTCGTGCATCGGCAGCCGAGACCCGCAAGTATGCGGCACGCTGCGTCCACGTCCGAAAGCTGCGGACAGTTATGTAATATAGTTTCGCCGTGAGAAAGCACCGCTGCAGAAAGCAGAGGAAGAACACTGTTCTTTGCGCCCTGCACTCTCAGCTCGCCCTCTATTTTACGTCCTCCGCTGACTACCAGCTTCTGACTGTTCTTCATGGTATCACTCCTTAGCATAACAATGGATACTGCATAGTATGCCAAAGAGCGTTTTTTGTGAAATTAAGAGTTGAACTTCTCCTCGCCGATAAGGTCGATGATCTCGCTCATGATGCGGTCTGCCGCATTGTTTTCAGCAGACTTCGCCGCATTGCCCTCCATGAGAGCCAGTCTGTCACGGTCGTTATACAGCGCCGAGACTTCCTCCACCAGTCTTGCCTTTGTGAGATCCTTATCCTCGATAAGCACCGCCGCATTTGCGTTGCTGAGAGTCAGTGCGTTGTAATACTGGTGATTCTCCGCCGCATTGGGATACGGCACGAGAATCGCAGGTCTGCCGATGGCGGTAAGCTCGGTTATGGTCATTGCTCCCGCACGGGAGATGATAAGATCCGCCGCGCAGATGCAGGTATACATATTGTCGATATAGTCACGGAAGATGTGGCAGTTGCTGTCCTCTGTCGCTCCGCTTTCTGTGAGCGCATTGTAGAACTTCTCTTTGCCGTTTCCGCCGTAGGAATGGATGTGGTTGATGCCGCCCTTCTTCTGCTCCCACGCCACAAGCTCCGCCACCGCTTCGGTGATGCGGTTTGCGCCGAGGCTTCCGCCGAAAGAAAGGATGGTGAAGCCCTCAGGCAGACCCAGGTGCTCTCTTGCCGCCTGTCTGTCCTCGATCTTAATATTGGAGCGCAGGGGATTTCCCGTAACGATGCAGCGCTCTGCAGAGCTTAAATGCTTCTTTGCGTCCTCAGTTGCAAGCAGCACCTTGTCTGCTTTCTTTGCAAGCATCTTTGTAGCCATGCCGGGGTAGGAATTGCTCTCATGCGTAACGGTCTTGATACCCATGGAAACTGCCTGAGAAAGCACTGTTCCCGTAACATATCCGCCTGTACCGATAACGATATCGGGCTTGAACTCCTTGAGTATCTTCCTCACCTGCATCTTCGCAGAAATGAGATAATAATACGCCGCCTTCATATTCTTACCGATGCTTTTCAGGGAGAGGCTGCGCTGGAAACCTGCCATCTCCACGCCGCGGAAATCATATCCCGCCTTTGTTACAAGTCTCGATTCCATACCCGAGGGCGTACCGATGAAAAGTATCTCAGTCTCGGGAAAGAGCGCCTTCATTTTGTCTGCGATAGCAAGCGCAGGATTTATGTGTCCCGCAGTTCCACCTGCGGCAAATACAGCTTTCATTTATATGATTCTCCTTTTTCAACGCCGCAGCAATATAGTCAGGACGTTTGTTATTTGACGCTGTCAGAATGATATATACGGCGCAGCCATTACGATCCGTTGGCGAAGCCAACACCATAATTCCTCATTCCTCACTCCTCATTTCTCATTGCAAGATCAATTAAGTTTTGCTCGTCTCGAAACGGAGAGCAGCAGTCC
Organism: Oscillospiraceae bacterium; assembly: GCA_045531575.1. Classification (GTDB taxonomy): domain Bacteria; phylum Bacillota; class Clostridia; order Oscillospirales; family Ruminococcaceae; genus CAG-115. The sequence goes on from JAZSEG010000257.1 coordinate 3,885, forward strand.
CACCTCAACAAGCTGGATTACCAGTGCCGTGCCTCCGTAGCTGAAGAACGGCAGCGAGATACCAGTATTCGGGATGCAGCAGCAGTTTACGCCGATGTTAAGCAGCGCCTGCAGACCTACCTGCAGAGTAATTCCCGTAGCCAGCAGCATACCGAAGCGGTCCTCGGACTTGCGTGCCACATAGAAGCCTCTGAACACGAAGATCATGAACAGGATTATTACCAGTGCGCCGCCCACAAAGCCGAATTCCTCACAGAGGATGGCGAAAACGAAGTCGTTCTCTGCGTCAGGGAGGTAGTAGTATTTCTGTGCGGAGTTACCGAAGC
>JAZSEG010000097.1:0-4083 GCA_045531575.1 Oscillospiraceae bacterium
GGCAGCGGAGATGTGTTCCTCTTTCGTGATAAGTCGCTGATGGTCGTGGCAGCGGTGGTGTCGCTGCTGCTGCAGATAATCTCGTTCTTCACTACATGGGACGGCGCAAAAGCATACTTCGCAGCTACCTTTGCCTATGCGCCGCTGCTGTTTGCACTTGCGGTGCAGTCGGTGGTGTATTTCCTTGAAAACGGACTCCGCCGCAGACCTTCTCTCGGCAAGATTGTTGCTCTGTTGATGGCAATGTGCTGTTCAAGCTACTTTTCCTTCGTGGGAATATACAACAACATCAATCCGCCTACGCAGTATCTGGAGCGCACCTACAGCAGCTATGTAAAAGAGCTTACGGCGCAGCAGGAACAGCTTCTCTCCGCAGGCAATGAAGCATATATCTCGGCTGTGGACGAGGGTGTGAATCACATCATAAGCAGCTATACCACTCTCTATGCCGAAAAAGAGACTCTTGAAAAGCTCACCGAGGAGCTTAACAGTGCAGACAGCTCTGTCTCGGAGAATATGGCAAAGCCGTACAGCTGGCAGTACGAGAATTACGAGGACTACGCAGCGGCATATTCCGCATATATCGCAAGCATGTCTCAGGGAAGCACTGCTGAGCAGCAGGCAAAGCTGGAAGCTATCCTTTCGAGATACGGCATCACCGATACTGCAGAGATAGCCGAGCGCACGGGTAAGCTTTCTGCGCAGCTTTCGCTGATAGAGGGTACTGTAGCTTCGTTCAGCGGCGAGGAATTCTACTCCCGTGCAGAGTCCATGCGAACGCAGGCGGCAGAAGGCAACACAGACGCCGCTGCTAAGATATCCGCCCTGTACAAGAGCCTGACAGGTTCCACCCTCCATATCCCCGAATATATTTCGGAAACGAGCCTGCAGCTTTCCCTGCCGTCTTACGATCAGATTGCAGGGCAGGACGGAGCAGCCGTAGTGCGTGAGAAACTCACAGGCGTAATAAACGCAGCCTGTGATGAGCTTTCCGCTGCAGGCTGTGAAACAGATGCTGCTCAATACACCTTCGAGAACATCTACACTCTGCCGATATACGCCGTAATAAGTGGTGGCTTCGGCACTGATGCTCTGATAGCTTTGTTGCTTGCGGTGTTGGTGGATACGCTTTCGCTGCTGTTTGCCATGATATTCGTCCGTAGTAAGAGCGTTCTTGCAGCACAAAGCACGGAACAGGCAATACTGGGCGATGAGCTGCTGTTTGAACGTAACATCGTCACTGCTGTACGTCTCGGAATGTGTGCTGAGGGTAGGTCGTTCTCCGACGCCCCCGAGTTTACGGAGGTCGCAGACAGGCTTGCAGAGTTCATCTGCCTCTTTTCGGCTGTGGATTATGCTTCGAACAAGGGCTTTACTCTTGCTGCCGAGCGTGAACGTCTTTCGGATCATCAGCAGCTGGTGGCGTTTCTTTGTCAGTTTGGTCTGGCTAAGATGCTCACTGCAGAGGAAGCAAAGCTTCTCAGCGGCAAGGAAACCGGTGATATCGTTCTGTTAAAGACGAAGTTCATGCTCTGGGTAAGTGAGAAATCAGGCTGCGATATGCCTGAGGATCGCAAGCCCCTGCCTGTAGGAAAGGCGGTGACCGAATGATAAGACTGATCCTTTGTGCAGGTGCAGCTGCAGTGTTGGTGACAGCTCTTATCAGAGGTCTCTCCGATACACGGCGTGGGCTCCTCTGCTGGACATTTTCATCGATAGCTTCCGTGGCTGCAGCGGTCGTGTATTTCTCGGGGGCAGGTGATATTTCGCCTGATTTCCTGACAATGCGTAACGCCATATTCGGAACGCTTACCATAGCGCTGATTATAATGATAGTTGAGCTTTTTGCCCCCTCCCGCAGGCTAAAGCATCGGGAGGATGCGGAGTATAACAAAGCGTCCGCTGAAAATGCATTGAATATCGTTTTGGCAGTGATAGTCGCATCGGCGGCGTTCGGAGCAGCGGCTGCAGAGTTCGGCGGCAGGAAAGAGTTCTGCGTACTCGGAATAGTTCCTGCAGCGGCACTGAGCCTACGACAGCTCTCGTATTTCATGTACAGGGGCAGGCTTGACAGCCTCAGCGAAAATGCAGATACCGAGAAGCGCAGACTTCTGATAAGATCGCTTTCCTCAGGGAAAAAGACCCTGTGAAGATATTTTCACCTATTTCATGATTTAAGGCAGATTTTGACATCTGCCTTGATTTTTTATACTTTTAACAGTTTAAAGCGGTTATTTTTATATAATATTTTATTACAAATCTTCTTGAATTATATATACAAATGTGATATAATGAATTAAATTAGGTAATTGCGTGTTTTTGTAACTTTATAACTTGAATTACCTTACAATATCGATAACGGCAGGTACTCCATCTGCTGAAAGGAGAATGAAATGTCCCCAAAACTCAGTGAGCTGGTCACCTTGTTAAAAGGGCATCGTGTGTTCATTCAGACGCATAACTTCCCCGATCCCGACGCCATTGCAAGTGCATTCGGTCTTCAGGTGCTTTTAGGTAAATTCAATATCCGCACTACTATCTGTCATCACGGTCAGGTGGAGCGAACCGCAACAGCTAACATGGTTGCGGAGTTCGGTATCTCCATGACAACGGATGAGGATATCAAGGATATGAAGCCTGATGATTATATTATCACCGTTGATGCGCAGAAGGGCAATTCCAATATCCTTGACCTTGTGGGCGAGGAGATAGCTGTAATAGATCATCACCCTGTTTTCAATGAAGCAAGCAGCTATAAATATAAGGATATCCGCATTGTCGGCAGCTGCTCCACTATTATCGCAGATTATTACAGGCTTTACAACATCGATATGCCGCAGGATGTGGCTACAGCTCTTCTGTATGGTCTGAAGATGGATACAAAGGATTTCACTCGCGGTGTTACCGAGATGGATGTGGAGATATACAAGTATCTGTTCCCTAAGGCAAACATGGTGCAGATCCGTCGTTTCCAGTCAGGTGAGATACAGTATGATGAGCTTGAAGCTTTTGTTGATTCCATGAAAAAAGTGGAGATCTACAACGGCGTTGCTTTTGCTTTCCTGAATTTCAACTGTGCCGATGCTTTCGTTGCCACGGTGTCTGATTTCATTCTCAGCCTTGATGTGGTTGATTTCTGCGTTGTTTATTCCAGAAAGGAGCATGGCTTTAAATTCTCTATCCGCTCCGAGCTGGAGGAGCTCAATGCGGGAGAGATCGCTCAGGCAGCTCTTGAGGACGTAGGCAGCGGCGGCGGACATAAGTCCATGGCAGGCGGCTTTGCAGTAGAGAGCAAGGTGCTGGATATCAGTATTGATTTCAACCGTGTTATCCAGAACCTGTTCCTTAACGTTATCGACGGCATCCGCAAGGATGAAAAGACTCCCATTGAAAAGACAAGTTCTGTTGAAGAACCTAAAAAGTAAATATACCGAGCCACTTTACAAAGGTGGCTCTTTTGTTTTGCCTGTGAATGGATATATCCCGTTACGATAAATTTTTTCCTGTGAAAATTGTACATATAAGGTCAAAAAATATTTGACAAATTCACGATATAATGGTATAATAAAATGTAAAAATATATTCTGGGTAGGTGTTTGTTTTGACCATCTTCTATAAGTTTGAAGGCAAGATGTATATTAATATAACCAATGGATGTCCCTGCAGATGCGTGTTCTGCATCAGGGATAATGCTGATTCCATAAAGGATAACGATAGCTTGTGGCTTGAACACGAGCCTTCCTTTGAGGAGATCACCGCTGCTTTTGACGCTTTTGACAAGAGCGAAATGACAGACGCAGTGTTCTGCGGCTACGGTGAGCCTTGTGTGAGAGCTGATATGATCCTGCGTGTTGCGGAGTATATCAAGCAGAATTCCGATATGAAGATCCGTCTTAATACTAACGGTCTTGTGAAGCTCATTCATCCTGATTTTGATATCACACGCTTCGGCGGTCTTATCGACAGCGTATCGATCAGTCTGAATGCTCCTGATGCGTGCCGCTATAATGAGGTCACTCGTCCCTCGTTTGGTGAGAAATCCTTTGATGTGATGCTGAGCTTTGCAAGGGATATCAAGAGTGT
>JAZSEG010000087.1:0-7806 GCA_045531575.1 Oscillospiraceae bacterium
AAGATAGATAGGCGCCGACACTAATAAGGCTCAGTGAATATTTCTTTCGCTGAGCCTATCTATTCCTCCGTAGCTCAGTCGGTAGTAGCACCTGACTGTTAATCAGGGTGTCACTGGTTCAAGTCCAGTCGGGGGAGCCAACTATTTTTAGTGAAAAAGATATTATGCCCGCAAACGGCTTGACTCAGCCACTTGCGGGCATATATCTTTCCGAAAATCAAAAATACGCATCCGTAGATATTTTTTGTGGGAAAAAGGATTTGAACCCCCACATATAAAATATTTTCCCTCAAATTTATTCACAATGCACAATCAGCCTGCGAGAACTGTAGAAGGTAATCGCAGGCTTTTTTCATTTTACGGAAATTGAACAAAAAAGATTTTCAGGGGAATGAACCTCTCCCTTCGTAGAAAAATTAAAGGATACGCTGAACATAGCAAAGCGTATCAAATCCAGCCGCCCGAGTTTCGGGTTTGAGGGTGGCGGATTTGATTTGTTCAGCGTTTCCTTTGTACATATTTATAAAATATGCACAAGCACCTGTGTCGGCTTCGGGATTGCCCGAAAGTCATTCACAGGTGTTTTTTTGTTTTCAGGAAAAATACAAAAAAGATTTTCGGGGACTTGAACCCCAGGTTTGGAGGATACGATGAATCTCATTCAGAAAGAAATGCTGCTCAAGGCAGAAAGGCTCGGTTGCACCGTAGAGGGAGCAGACGCAGACTCTCCCCTCGAGGTGAGAAAGGACGGCAAGAACATCTGCACCATTCATGGCGACAAGATGACCTTTCAGCGTGGTGAGGACGATACGCTCCTCGAACAGCTCATAGACATCTATCACACCGTTCAGGAATATACAACCGCCTATGAAAAAGCTCCCGAGCTTAAAGCGGTAGAGAATTACAAGTTGCTCTCCGAGTTCAACGGAACGGTGCTTGCGGCAAGGGATATGGGCTTTAACGGCTTTCAGTTCGTAACATGGGAACGCTGCTATGACGGAGTGACCGTTACGCTCGGGCATTATCACGCAGACGATTATGCATCAGCAAAGGAGGATTTCGCCACACGCTCGGGACATATCCCCAGCCATAGGCTCTTTACAAACGAGGATTTTGCAGAGATAAAAGGTTGTGTGGAGTTTACTCTCGACAATGACGAGTCTCTGACCTTTGAGAGCGAGAAAAAGCTGAACGAGCTGGCAGATAAAATAGCAGACAATCTGCCTACACAGACGGCAGAACTTACACAGACCACACCGCAGATTTCAATGTGAAAGGAAACATGATATGTAACGGCATTGACCGAAACATAAAAACACAGCGAAGGGAGGTGAAAATATGAACTACAGCAGAATACAGCAGCTCAAGGAGCAGTATCCGCCCGGCACAAGAATTCAGCTTGACCATATGGGAAAAGACCCGAACCCCATTCCCAACGGTACAAAAGGCACAGTAGACCTTGTGGACGATATCGGAACGGTACATTGTACCTTCGATAACGGCAGACATCTCGGTCTTTGTATGGGCGAGGATTCGTTCCACAAGATATCCGAGCCGAAACAGGATACGGGTCCAATGCTGTCTATGTGACGGAAAGAAAATAATCAATGAAAGGAATGATGACCGCAGCTATTAAATTTTTCGATTGCTTTGCGGGTATAGGCGGCTTCAGAAGCGGACTTGAAAAAGCGGGAGGCTATGAGTGTATAGGCTTCTGCGAAATAGACAAGAACGCCGAAACAGCCTACAGAGCAATGTATGACACCGAAAAGGAGGTATTCTACAATGACATCACCAAAATCAACGCAGAAGATATGCCCGATTTCGATCTGTTTGTCGGAGGTTTTCCCTGTCAGCCATTCAGCGTGGCAGGAAAACGGCGCGGATTTGAGGACACAAGAGGTACTCTCTTCTATCATATCGCCCGAGTTATCAAGCATAAGCGACCTGCAGCTTTTCTCCTTGAAAATGTTCCCGGTCTGTTATCGCATGGTGAGGGGCAAACTTACCTCACGATCCTCCGCACGCTTTCGGAATTGGGGTATTGTATTGAATGGTTTGTGCATAACAGCTCAGGCTTCGGAGTCCCGCAATCTCGTAAGCGAGTGTACATTGTCGGATATCTTAGAGCAGAATGTGCCGGAAAAATATTTCCTGTCGAATGCCTCGCTCCTAAAAATCCTAAACGGCTCATCGACGGTCCGCAGGGTTCAAGAGTGTACTCCACAGACGGCACAGCCGTGACGCAGTGCGCAGGTTCGGGCGGCGGAGGCGGCAAGACAGGTCTGTATATAGACCTCAATGCCGATCCCGAGCTTACGGAGCTTGCACGCTGTATACTCGCAAGGTATGACGCAGGTGTAAGTAATCACCGAGGCTCTGCTTCGGGAGTGCTGGTGGAGGAACAGCCTCGTGCCGTCCTTTGCCCCGAAAAGGAAAAACCTCGTCAGAACGGCAGACGGATGAAAAATCCCAACGAGCCTATGTTTACAATAACCGTTACCGACAGACATGGAGTCGTCCACAAAGGCAGAGTACGCAAGCTGATGCCTATAGAGTGCTGGCGGCTTCAGGGCTTTTCGGACAAGCAGTTCAAGGCTGCAAGCTCCGTCATAAAGTCTGACGGACATTTATACAAAATGGCAGGAAACGCCGTTACGGTAAATGTAATCGAGGCTATAGGCAGAAAGATAAAGGCGGTGCTTTTTGACGGAGGTGTGGAATGAGCGCAGTAAACGCAAGCGAGATATCCTATGAAGGCTTTTCCATCTTCGACAGAGAGGCTCTCTTCACGAACTACCGCATAGACCGCAGTACCGTCCCCGAGGGCTTGTACGCATACGACCTTCGTGACGAGTGCGACGGCGAGGTGTGCCAGCTCAAATCCCATGTGATGGTAAACCATTGGGGAACTATCCTTGTGCGTGAGCCGTTTGAGGGCGCATCGGAAGGTATAGAGGTAACTCCCGAGGATTATAACTACGAGGGAGAAACGCTGACGCTTACGGAGTTTATGAACCCCGAGCCAAAGGCGTCATTTACGCTGACAATGGAATAAAACTGCAATCAGCCTGTGAACATCAGGCGTAACGCAGACTCACACTTCTATCGGCTGGGTAGTACCGCCAATGTTCACAGCAGCGTTGCCGAGGAGGTGAAAATTATTCCTAACTACATTGTGAACAGAGTCCATTTTGACGGCGATGAAGAACAGATAAGGAAGATGCTGGACTTTATCAAGCCGAACATCACCAATGAGGAAGAAGAACATGATACTGTCATCGACTTCAACAAAATAATTCCTATGCCCGATAGTCTGGACCTTAACGCAGGAAGCGTGGAAAGACGTGCGGTCACCGCATATCTTGTAGCTGTGAACCCTTTTACAAAGGACTGTGGAGTGGATAAGCTCTCCGAAATCGAGTTTATTGAGCTTGCAAACAGTCTTGTAAAGAGATACAATCTCACAAAGGGCGATATATACGATGATAAGGTCGATCCGCAGGAGGTTGAACGCGGACAGCAGTACATTGATAATATTAAAAAGTACAATGCCCCGACCTGGTACGAATGGCGTATTCAGAATTGGGGTTGTAAATGGAATGCAAGCTGTCAGCGTATAGGTGAAAACAATACCATATATTTCGACACTCCCTGGGCAACACCGACGCCTGTGCTTCAGGCGTTGTCGGAAAAGTTCCCAGGCCTTACTATAACCTGCCATTGGGCAGATGAGGACTTCGGCGTTAATGTCGGAGAGGCTGTGTTTGAAAACGGCGAAATAGCAGGTCTGGACTATTATGAGGCTTGCTCGACACAAGCGTATGAGCTTGCCGCAGAGCTATGGGAGCTTGACCTTGCGGCGGAGGGCTTTGTCTTTGACGAGGAAAAACAGACATATATCCGTTCCTCGCCCGATGAGAGCAGCGAGCCGACCTCGTCTGAAACAACTCCCAAGATGGGATAAATAAAACTGCAATCAGCCTGTGAACATCAGGCGTAACGCAGACTCACACTTCTATCGGCTGGGCAGACCAAGCCAACGCTAGGTTGGGCGGCGTCCGTGCCGCCCTTTGGCGTTGGCTTATCAACATCGTGTTGATGATGTTCACAGCAGGTATTGCACCGAAAGAGGTGATGAAAGTCAACAGCTTTATGAGCTGGATAGGCGGCAAGAAATCCTCCCGTGACATCATTATTCCGAGATTCCCTGTGTACTATGAAAAGTACATAGAGGTCTTCGGAGGCGGCGGTTGGATTCTCTTTGCAAAGCCGCCCGGGAATGATCACGAAATCTTCAATGATTTCAACAGCAACATCTCAAATCTCTACACCTGCGTTCGTGACCATAGCACAGAGCTTATTGAAAGCCTGCGTTTTGTGCTTAACAGCCGAGAGGACTTCGACAGAATAAAGCACATCATAAGTGAAAAGGCAGAGATAGGAGATGTAAAACGAGCAGCGGAATTCTATCAGCTTATCCGTTACAGCTACGCAAGCGGCTGCGACAGCTTCGGAGGAAAGCCACATTCCATGTGGGGAAACTTCCCCCTCATAGAACAGGCGTGCCGCAGACTGCAAAAGGTAGTAATAGAAAACAAGGACTTTGAGAAGCTCATCACGCAGCAGGACAGCGAGGTGAGCTTTTTCTATTGCGATCCGCCGTACTTCAATACGGAAAGCTATTATGAAAATGTAGGGTTTACCACCGCCGACCACGAACGCCTCCGAAATATCCTTACGGGGATAACGGGAAAGTTTATGGTATCCTACAACGACTGCCCCGAGATACGAAGTCTTTATGAGGGATATGAGATGTACTCCTATGAGCGCATCAATAATATTCGTCAGAGATTCGACGGCGGCAGTATGTTCGGCGAGCTGCTCATAGCCAATTACGACATGGGAGAGCGTCTTAACACAAGCAGACAGCTCTCCCTTTTCGATTTTGAAGGAGAAAGCGATGTTAACATTTGATTGCAGGGTTACAAAGAACGGTAATCTGAAGCTCACAAAACAGGCACAGGAAATCCTCGGCGTTACCGCGGGCGATACAGTCAGGGTAAGCGTTTACGGCGATGGTATCCGTATTCCGCAGGAGATACTCGACACCGCAGGCCTTGACGCTGACGGCAATCTCGAGATTTATGCAGACGAGGGCGTTGTGGTAGTGCAGGAGGCGGACGAGGATGAATAATACCGATATCGTGCTGTTCAGGCATGAGGAGTTCGGTGAGATACGCACGCTTGAAATTAACGGTGAGCCTTGGTTCGTCAGCAAGGATGTGGCATTAACATTAGGATATACAAATCCAACAAAAGCGCTCAATGACCATGTTGACAAAGAAGATATGAGTTTTAACGAAACGTTAAAACTCAGCAGACAGTCGGGAGTTTGGCTCATCAACGAAAGCGGTCTGTACAGCCTTATTCTTTCAAGCAAGCTGCCCAATGCGAGAGCATACAAGCGTTGGGTGACCTCGGAGGTGCTTCCGTCTATCCGAAAGCATGGCGCATATCTCACAGCCGAGGCTCTGCATAAGACCTTGAGCGATCCGAGAGAGCTTGCGAAGCTCCTCGCCGCACTTGCTGACGAGCAGGAGAAAAATCGTCAGCTTGCCACAGAAAACGCATTCCTTACAGTAAAGGCAGGATATTACGACAGAATTCTGAACAGCAAAAATTCCGTACCTGTAACGCAGATTGCAAAGGACTACGGCATGACGGCGGTAGCCTTCAACAAAATGCTCCACGAATTCAAGGTGCAGTATCCCGTAGGCAAGGCTTGGGTGCTGTATGCGGATTATGCAAATAAGGGCTATACGCAGAGCAAGACCTACTCCATTACCGAGGAGAAAAGCGTGATGCACACCTGCTGGACGCAGGCAGGGCGGCTGTTCTTGTATCAGTTCCTTATGGAAAGAGGAATCCTGCCCGTATGCGAACAGGAGGAGTAATGGAGAGGCTATACAGATACTCCCTCGCAGAAGCCAAGCGAAATGACGAGGTCGAAGCGTGGCGAAACAGCCAAAGAGAGAATATCCGCTGTAAGGAGTTCCTCGACAAGCAGGTCTCCGAAAAATTTGACGGATACCGTCTTCCCTCGGAGTGTGCGGAGCTTACTGTAAAGGAGTTCGGTTTTGATCGCACGATGTGGGTAATAGCCAACAGCATAAAGCAGCGTGAGGGCGACGGCAGGATCCATCGTGAAAATCGGGAATGGGCAAATAAATTCTATATCCCGAAAAGCGACTCGAATTACAGCTTTTCCCTCAGATCGCATAGCTGTATCGTGGACGGACTTGCGGCACAAGTGCAGAGAATGTATGCTGAGCTTAACCTCTTTGACGGACGGCATATATTGCAGTATGACGAGCCGCAGGACTACACCGACAAGCTCCTCGTATTAAGGGCGGAGATTCTGAAGGAAGAATACCGCACGCCCGAAAATCAGCTTTTCTATGCTACGGGCGGCTTCGGCTGCTCACCCTCGGCAAGCGGAAGAAAGGTGTTTGGAGAGTTCCTCTCAGACGGAGAGCAGACCAGCTTTGACCGTCACGATTTCATAGGAATTATCTCACCCGAGCATATCCCCGAGTGGGCGCAGGAAAGGCTCACACAAATAACCGAAGCTCGCAACAAGCAGAGCAATTCACCAAAACTCAATATGTGAAAGCCGTTCCATGTGGACGGCTTTTTTGCATATATATCACTTTAATTTATGGAGGAAAAACAACTATGAAGAAGATCATCACAAAGGCAACACTCAAGGCACTTCAGGCAAAGCAGCTCCTTGCATCCGAGAGAGGCGAGAATTTCGTAGACAGCGGTATCAAGATTCTCATCGCTGTCGTAATCGGCGCACTTCTCCTCGGCGGACTTTACGCTCTCTTCGGCGAAACCATTCTCCCCACCCTTACAGAAAAGGTTGAGGAAATGTTCGAGTTCGCAGGCTGATGAGCAAGGTCGGTATGTGGCTGGTAATGCTCCTTGCGGTTCTGTTTCTTGCAAAACCGCAGGGCGCTGTTCCCACTGAAACCTTATCAGAAACACAGTATTCAGTATCTGCTTGCGTCAAAGCCGAGGAAGAAACGGATAATACAGCGGAAATTATTATCTTTATTATTATTCTGTTTAAACAGAGCGGCTTGCCGCGACGTTCAACGCGGCAAGGGCGGCAAAGCCGCCTGCTGTTAAGTGGGAGATTTTAGCTCCCACTTAACAGCGAATGGAACCCGCCGCCTAAGAGGCGGGGGACATCTTGCCATGCGTTATAACCATCGGCATAATCGCACAGGCACAGGAAATGGAGAACACCAATGAAATTAGATGTTAAAATCACGAAAATTGCACCCGCAGATAACGGAGTTCGTGCGTATGCGTCCGCAACTCTTGACGACTGCTTCGCTATCAGAGGGCTGAAGCTCGTGGACGGCAAAAAGGGACTGTTCGTCTCTATGCCCACCTATCAGAAAAAGGACAAGAGCTATGCGGATGTATGCTTTCCCACCACAGCGGAGTTCAGAGAGCAGCTCAACAATGCTGTGATAGAGGCGTATCAGCAGTACCTCGCACAGCACCTTAATCAGAATCAGCAGTCCGCCCCTTTTGCGGAAACGGAGCAGAGTAACGACAGTTCTGCTCCGACTATGGGAATGTCGATGTAATCAATATATTTTGGAGGTAAAAAACAATGAACAAGTTTATGACAAAGGTAACACTCAAGGCACTTCAGGCAAAGCAGCTCCTCGCGTCCAAGAGAGGCGAGAATTTCGTAGACAGCGGTATCAAGATTCTCATCGCTGT
>JAZSEG010000160.1:0-8351 GCA_045531575.1 Oscillospiraceae bacterium
ACCGCTTGGCCTCCGACTTATTTCCTGAAGATATTCAGTAACAAGGCGGCGTAAGTGAGGGTCCTCATCTATCATAAGGATTTTTCCGTAAGGCATATAGCGCCATACCTCCAGAAGTTATGCTGCAGTAGCGTGCTATTGCAGTGAATTGAATGTCAGGAAAACAAGGGCGATATCTCTACCGCCCTTGATATTGTAATTTTGGGCTATCAGCCGAGAACTACCTCAACCTCATGCTCGCCGCCGTCGAATACGGGGATAACATTTCCGTCTACAGCCTTGCCGTCAACAGTCATGCTCTTAACGCCTGCGCAAACGTGATCGGGGTTCTTAACGGTGATGTTGTATACAGCGCCTCTGAACAGTCTGGAAGCCTTGAAGCCGTCCCAAGCTGCGGGGATGGAAGGATCGATCATCAGACCGTCGTACTGGGGCTTAACACCGAGGATGAACTGGGATACTGCAACGAAGTTCCATGCAGCGGTACCTGTCAGCCAGGAGTTCTTAGCCTCACCGTGACGAGCAGCGTCCTTACCTGCGATCATCTGAGCGTATACATAAGGCTCAGTTCTGTGCAGATCGGACTTCTCCTCACGGAATGCGGGAGCGATCTTGCTGTAATACTCGTATGCCTTGTCGCCGTGGCCAACTGCTGCTTCTGCGCAGATGATCCATGCATTGTTGTGGCAGAATACGCCTGCGTTCTCCTTGTAACCGCCGGGGTATGTGGAGATCTCGCCGTACTCAACCTTGTATGTAGTGAATGCAGGGTTGTTCAGTACCATACCGTGATCGGAGTTGAGGTACTTGTCGATGCTCTCAAGAGTCTTGATATCGTAGCCCTTGTCCTTGCCGAGACCTGCAAGAACGCACCAGCCCTGAGGCTCGATGAAGATCTTGCCTTCCTCACACTCGGAGGAGCCGACCTTGTTGCCGTTGTGATCGTATGCACGCAGGAACCACTCGCCGTCGTAGCCGTACTTCTCAGTGATCTCACGCATCTTAGCGATCTCTGCCTCAGCTCTCTGAGCCTCAGCCTCGTCGCCCTTCAGACGGCACATAGCAGCGTACTCGGGAGCGATGTAGCAGAACATACCTGCGATCATTACAGACTCAGCGATCTGGCTGTAGAAAGGAGGCTCTGTGAACATCTCTTTGTTGTTGTAGGTCTGGAAGCTCTCACCGGGCTTGTTGGAGAAGCAGGAGAGGTTCAGGCAGTCATTCCAGTCAGCACGACCGATGAGGGGCAGACCGTGAGGACCAACCTTCTTAACAACGTGGTTGAATGCTCTCTTAACGTGATCGAGCATTGTATCGGCAAGCTCAACCTTGTTCTCGTAGGGAACCATCTCGTCGAGGATGGTGAGGTCGCCTGTTTCCTTAACGTAAGCGGAAACTGCGAGGATCATCCACAGCGGGTCATCGTTGAAGTTGGAGCCGAGCTCGTGGTTACCCATCTTGGTGAGAGGCTGATACTGGTGGTAAGCACCGCCGTCCTCCAGCATGGTAGCTGCGAGGTCGATAAGTCTCTCTCTTGCTCTCTCAGGGATCTGGTGAACGAAGCCGAGCAGATCCTGGTTGGAGTCACGGAAGCCCATGCCTCTGCCGATGCCGCTCTCGAAGTAGGAAGCGGAACGGGACATATTGAATGTAACCATGCACTGGTACTGGTTCCAGATGTTAACCATTCTGTTGAGCTTCTCATCGGGAGAATCAACGCTGTACTGAGTAAGCAGCTTATCCCAGTAGTTCTTCAGGCTCTCGAACAGCTTGTCAGCCTTCTCGGGAGTATCGCACATAGCGATCATCTCCTCAGCCTTTACCTTGTTGATAACGTTTGCGAGAGGCTTCTTGTTGCCGTTGCCGTCAACAGTGTAGCTTGCGAGGATGCCGTCGTAGTTGCCGCTCTTGTCGAACTTATCCTCAAGAGGCATCTCAACATAACCGAGGCAGAATACCAGCTCCTTTGTCTCGCCGGGGTTCAGCTCGATCTCGATGTAGTGGGAAGCGATGGGGGACCAGCCGTCAGCAACGGAGTTGTGAGCCTTGCCCTCGAATACTGCATCGGGTCTGTCAAAGCCGTTGTACATGCCGAGGAAGCTCTCTCTCTCAGTATCGAAGCCCTGTACGGGTACGTTTACTGTATAGAATGCGTAGTGGTCGCGGCGCTCCTTATACTCAGTCTTGTGGTAGATGGTAGAGCCAACGATCTCAACTTCACCTGTGTTGAAGTTTCTCTGGAAGTTTGTTGTATCGTCGTTAGCGTCCCAGAGGCACCACTCGAGGAAGCTGAACAGCTTCAGGCTCTTCTTCTCGGAGCCTTCGTTTGTGATGGATACCTTCTGGATCTCGCCGTTGAAATCCTGAGGAACGAAGAACTTAACGGTAGCCTTTACGTTGTTCTTTGTACCGCTGATGATGGTGTAGCCCATACCGTGGCGGCACTCGTAAGCGTCAAGCTCTGTCTTAACGGGAGACCAGCCGGGATTCCAGACTGTATCGCCGTCCTTCAGGTAGAAATATCTGCCGCCCATATCAACGGGAACGTTGTTGTAGCGGTAGCGTGTAATACGGCGCAGACGAGCGTCCTTATAGAAGCTGTAGCCGCCTGCTGTATTGGAGATCAGAGAGAAGAAGCCCTGTGTGCCGAGGTAGTTGATCCAGGGCCAGGGAGTACGGGGAGAGGTGATGACATACTCGCGATTGACGTCATCAAAATGTCCGAATTTCATTGTAGACCTTCTTTCTTTGTGATAACTTCAAGAACCGAAGTTCTTTCACAAAATTTAATTATGGGCATAGTTATGCCACTAAGCAATAGTATACTATAAATCCGAATTAATTACAAGACCTGAAAACGATATCATTTAATTTTCCCTATCGTTTTTGACTTTAAAACCGAAATTATATCTGCTAATATGTTGATTTTGACCAAAATGGTTTATGACCTGCCGAACACCCCATGCCGACAGGAGAAATGTGTTGCTATCCACTTGACGTAAAGGCGATTCTAATATATAATATATAAGTTAACACTTTATTATTAATAACAAGGAGAATACTCATGAAGATAAAGAAGCTTACCTCTCTTATACTTGCCGCTGTTATGGGAATGACACTCATGACGGGCTGCGGTGAGGATACATCTTCCGTGACCGAAAGCACACCTGCCACAGATGCCGTTGTGACTGAGGCTGACCCTATCGATACAGCCATGACCTCGCTGGAGTTCATCGCGCAGATCGATGCGGGATGGAATCTCGGAAATACGCTGGACGCCACAGGCACGGGCCTTGAAAGCGAGAGAAGCTGGGGCAATCCCACCACCACTCCCGAGATGGTGCAGGCGGTAAAGGACGGCGGTTTCAATGCCATCCGCATCCCTACAACATGGGATAAGCACATGGACGAGAATTACAACATCGACCCTGCATGGATGGCGAGGGTAAAGGAGGTTGTGGACTACGCCTATGAGCGTGATATGTACATAATCCTCAACATGCACCACGAGGAATGGTGTCAGCCCTATGCGGACAAGCAGGACGCTATCGCAGCGCAGCTCACCGCTGCATGGACTCAGATAGCGGAGACCTTCAAGGGCTATGATGAGCATCTCATCTTCGAGGGCATGAACGAGCCCCGCTGGAAGAACACCGAATGGGAATGGAACGGCGGCAACGACGAGGGCAGAGCAGTTGTAAATCACCTGAACAAGGTGTTCGTTGATACAGTAAGAGCAACAGGCGGCAATAACGAGCATCGTTTCCTGATGATATGCCCCTACGCTGCAAACTGCGGCGAATCCGCTCTGGCGGCGCTGGAGATACCCGATGATCCTCGCATCATCGTTTCTGTTCATGCATATATCCCCTATGGCTTCGCACTGGCAGATTCGGGTACAAGCAGATGGGTGAGCGACAGGGCAGGCTGCACAG
This sequence comes from Oscillospiraceae bacterium, assembly GCA_045531575.1. Taxonomy (GTDB): domain Bacteria; phylum Bacillota; class Clostridia; order Oscillospirales; family Ruminococcaceae; genus CAG-115. The sequence continues at coordinate 3,936 of JAZSEG010000160.1, forward strand.
CCGAGATCGACACTCTGGCTGAGGTGCTGAACAGATTGTTCATCAGCAAGGGCATAGCAGTTATCGTAGGCGAGACAGGCGCAAGGATCCGTCACATTACGGTGGAATCCACCGCCGAGACCGAGGGTACCGCAGAGCCTGCGACCACTTACATCAAGAACGACGAATTCCGTGCATACTGGGCAGAATATTTCTTCGGCAGCTTCAGGGAGATCGGCGTTCCCTGCTTCTGGTGGGATAACGGCGCATTTTACAGCGGCGAGACCTTCGGACTGCTGAAGAGAGAATCGTGCGAATGGGATGCTCCCGAGGTAGTGGATGCTATCATGCGTGGCGCAGCACAGTAACAAATACAAACACGATATCGCAGCGGTAATGCTCCGCTGCGATATAAATATTTCTGATACAACTTCCTTTCAAGGGCGGTGAAGCAATGAGGTTCTTTCATATAGGTGATCTGCATATCGGCAAGCAGCCTGGCGGTCTGGATATGACCGAGGACATGCGTGAGGTGCTGTTCGGTCAGGTGCTGGGCAGTGCATTCGAGCAGCTGCATCCCGATGGCCTGATAATTGCAGGGGATATCTACGACAAGGCAAGCCCCTCTCCTGATGCGGTGGAGCTTTTTGACGAGTTCCTGACGAGGGCGGCGGAGCTTTCTCTGCCCGTGTATGCCATCAGTGGAAATCACGATAATCCGCAGCGTGTATCCTATGGCAGGCGACTGTTCAGCGCACAGAACATCTTCATGTGCGAGCCTTTTTCTGCCGAAACACCCGTGACTGTCGTACCTTGCGGTGGTATCGACATCGCACTGCTGCCGTATATCTCAGCGGAGATGGCACAGAGATGCTATCCCGATGAGGAGATAGAGGATATCACTGCAGCGCTGAAAACAGTGCTTTCCCATGCGGATGTGCCGAAAAATGGACGTCCTTGCATACTGGTGGCACATCAGGCGGTGGCAAAGGCGGGAAGCTCGCCTGTGGGCAGCCTCGAGATGGCTGACTACAGCGTTTTCGAGAACTTCACCTACACTGCGCTGGGGCATTTTCACATCCCCCATAACGTGGGAAACAGTCATATACGTTACAGTGGCTCGCCGCTGTGCTTTTCAGCAAAGGAGGCACAGAAGCCGCAGAAATATATCGATGTAATAGATATAGATGTGGACGGCACAGTCGAGGTGACTCAGCACCCGATAAAGCCGCTGCATCCTGCAAGGATACTTTCAGGCAGCTATGATGAGCTTATCTCGGACAAGCATCCGCCGTCTGAGGATTATCTGTTCATAACCGTCTGCGGAGAGAACGCAGAGACCGACGCCGCCCGCAGGCTTACAGTCAAATTCCCCAATTGCGTCAGCATAAGGTATGATGTGGATATCAAGGCAGCCGAGGAGCAGCGCTCCTATACGGAGATGGATTTCACCGAGCTTTTCAGCGGCTTCTATAAGCTCACTATGGGTCAGGAGATAGACGAAAAGCTGCTCGAAACAGCAAAGGAGATCTATGACAGATCGGAGGGCAGGGCATGAAGATACTGAAGCTTACTCTGTCCGCTTTCGGTCCGTATGCAGGCACCGAGACGATAGATCTCACTCCGTTCATGGGAAAGGTGTTCCTTATCACTGGCGACACAGGCGCAGGCAAGACCACTATATTTGATGGCATCACATACGCCCTCTTCGGCGAGACCAGCGGTTCGGTCAGGGGCAGAAAGACTCTGCGCAGCCTGCACGCCGCTCCCGATGCAAAGAGCTATGCCGAACTTGTTTTTGAGGCAGGCGGCAGGGAATACACCGTCCACCGTGCCACGGAAAACAAGAAGAAAGCGGATTTCCGTCTGAGCGATTCGGATGGCGGCTACTGGGAGGGCGAAAGAGAAGTAACCCCGCAGATAAATGCCATCGTTGGTTTTGATTATGAGGCGTTCTGCCGTGTTTCGATGCTGGCGCAGGGCGAGTTCGACAAGTTCCTGCGGTTGAAATCCTCCGAGCGTGAGGTGACACTGAGAAAGCTGTTCCGCACTGAGCGCTACAACGCATTTGAGAAGCTACTGAAAGAGGAGAACGACCGCTGCGCTGAGGCTATCCGTGATATAGAAAAGCTGTTTGCAGGCGAACTGCACGGCGAGGTGCTGGAGGGCATCGCAGAGGAGGAGTACCACATCTCCGAAGCGGAGCGCATTATTTCTGCACTGGAGGAGAAGAAATCTGCGGCGGCAAATTTGCAGACCGAAGCCGAGCAGCAGATACAGAAGCTTGACAAGGATATCGCAAAGCTTTCGGGCGATATCTCGGCGGCGGAGAGCCGCAACAGGGCGATAGACGCTTTTGCAAAGGCAGAGCAGCAGTTGAAGGAACTGGAAGAAAGCGCAGATGAATTTGCACAGTCTGCGGAAAGGCTTGCACGGCTGAACAACGCAGCGGAGATCAGACCCGTATACGACAGGGTGCAGGCTCTGGCAGTTCAGCGGCAGAACTCAGAAAAGGCTCTTGAAACGGCAAAGTCTGAGGAGATTTCCGCAAAGGAGCGGCAGGCTCTCGCAGAAAAGGAAAAATCGGAAGCTGATATGCTTGCTCCGCAGGTATCCGAGAACGAGCGTTCGCTTGCGCTGCTGAACGCACTTCTGCCGAAGTTTGAGGAGGCGGAAAATGCAAAGGGCGCTGCCGATGCGCTCCTGCCGATGATAGATGGCATAAAAGAGGACATTGAAAGCAACGGCACCGAAGCCGAAGACAGTTCGACAGCATTGAAAACACTGGAGGATACGCTCAGGCGGAATGAGGATAATGCTGCCCGTCTGCAGCTCGTGGAAACGCAGGAGACTTCTGTTATCAGGAGCATCGAAAGTCTTGCAGAGCTGAAAAAGGCAATGATAAGGCAGGCTGAGTGCAGTGAGGCATTCACTGTCGCAGACGAAGCACTCCGTGCCGCTGAGACCTCCTGCGCCGAAGCGGAGCAGAGCTATCACAGCATTGCGGCGGCTTATCATCTGAACGCCGCAGCCGCACTTGCGGATATGCTGAGAGATTCACCGCAGAGTGCCTGCCCCGTGTGCGGCTCTACCGAGCATCCTCAGCTTGCGCAGCACTGTGATAATGCTCCCACACAAAAGGAGCTTGATGCGGCGGAAAAGCTGTGGAAAAAGCAGCAGACCGCTCTTTCAAAGGTGGAAAAGGCATATTCCGTGGCAGAGACCGAGCTTTCCGCAGCCGCAAAGGACGCTGAAAGCAAATATTCGGCGATATTCGGTGAAACAATAAACGACACAGCGCCGCAGCAGATACAGGAAATGACAGAGGAACTGAACATTCAGCTTTCCGATATCCGAAAGGATCTGGAAGATATCCGTTCCAGCAGCGAGCTTATAGATACCATAAAGACGCAGATCAGCGATGCAAAGAAGAAGCATGAGCGTGTCCTTGCCGAGGGCAGGGCGCTTGCGGAAAAGCTCTCGCAGCTTACGCAGGAGCATGCGGCAAAGCTTGCAGTGGCGGAGGAAAAATCCGCTGCCCTTGACGGACGCAGCCTTACCGAAGTCGAGGCTCAGATATCGCAGCTGAACAGTGCCAATGCAGATATCCGCAGCAGGATGGCTGAAGCGGATAGGGAGCTTAGCGAAGCGGGAAATCTTCTGGCGAAGGCAGCTGCCGATGTGAAGAATTATGCGGAGCAGTCCGAGCGCACCGCCGCAGATCAAAAGGCGGCACGGGAAGAGCTTTCAGCGGCTATGCGGGAGCATGATTTTGCTGATGAAGAACAGCTCTGTTCTGCTTTCTCTGAGAAGTCGGAGCGTGAAAAGCTTGCCGCAGAGATAAGCGCTTATAATGAGCAGCTTGCAGCGGCGAGATCGTCGCTTGTAATCTGCCGTGAGAATCTCCCCGAGGACGGAGAAAGGCAGGATATCTCAGAGCTTGCTGAAAAGGAGAAGTCGCTTACAGAACAGAGAAACGAGCTTCGCAGCACCGCAGCGGCGGCTCTGTCCGAGACAGAACGGCTGACAGCTAAGCTTTCACGCATAAGTGAGCTTTGTGAAAGCAGCAGCGAAAAGGCAGGTATTGCAGCGGATATGAACAGGCTGTACAAGGCGGTGTCGGGTCAGGGCTATGAGAAGATAAGCCTTGAGCGATATATACAGGGACAGATGTTCGACCGTGTGCTGGACAAGGCGAACGAGCGCCTGCATCACATGAGCGACGGAAGATACCGCTTCGAGCGCCGCCTGACTAATGATAACGGGCGTTCTACAGCGGGTCTTGACATCAATATCATAGACAACAATGCAGGCTCGGGCAGTGCGAGGGATGTATCCACGCTTTCGGGCGGTGAGAGATTCTTTGCGTCCTTTGCTTTGGCGATAGGTCTTTCTGATTTCACGCTGGAGCAGGAGGGCGGACGCCGCTCGGATGTG
>JAZSEG010000098.1:0-6127 GCA_045531575.1 Oscillospiraceae bacterium
ATCCTCTGCATATCGAACTTTGAGATATAGAACTTAATCACATCATCATTCTGTGCTATCTCGGTGATATCAACAGCCTGAGCCATATTTCTCAGCCTTGCCACATCAATGAGACCGAGAACTGACTTCGGCGGCTCGCCGTAACGGTCGATAAGTTCATCGGTTATATCGTAGCTGTCCTCCTCGGTCTGTATGCGTGCGATCTTGCGGTAGCAGTCCACACGCTGTGCCTGATTGGAGATGTAGCTTTCGGGGATATATGCATCGATGCGGATATCAACAAGGCATTCCTCCTTGTGTACATCCACCTCGCCCTGCTCTTCCCTGACAGCTTCGCCGAGAAGCTGAAGATACATATCGTATCCGACATTCGCAAGGTGACCAGACTGGCTTGCGCCGAGAATATTACCTGCACCTCTTATCTCGAGATCTCGCAGTGCTATTCTGAATCCGCTGCCGAACTGTGTGAACTCACGGATGGCGTCAAGGCGCTTCTGTGCGATCTCTGTAAGAACCTTGCCACGCTTGAAGGTGAAATACGCATAGGCACGCTTGTTAGTTCGTCCCACTCGACCTCTCAGCTGATGCAGCTGCGCAAGACCCATGTGGTCAGCGTTTTCGATGATGAGAGTGTTTACATTCGGCACATCCACGCCTGTTTCGATGATGGTCGTGCAGACGAGCACATCAAGCTCACCGTCCAGCAGCTGGCGCCATATCTCAAGTATCTGCTCCTCGCTCATCTTGCCGTGCGCAACACCGATGCGTGCTTCGGGAATTAGCTTTTTCAGCGATTCTGCGCAGCCATAAATAGACTCGATACGGTTGTGGATATAATACGCCTGACCGTTACGGCGCATCTCCTTTAATATCGCCTGTGCTATAACTCCTAAATCATGCTCCATGACATAGGTGGATATCGGCTGTCTGTCCTGCGGCGGCTCGTCGAGAACGCTCATGTCACGGATGCCGCTCATTGCCATGTTCAGCGTTCTGGGGATGGGTGTTGCGGAAAGTGTCAGCACATCCACGCCTGCAAACGCTTCCTTGAATTTTTCCTTATGTGCAACACCGAAGCGCTGCTCCTCATCAATTATCGCAAGTCCGAGATCCTTGAACTGTATATCATCCTGAATGATGCGGTGGGTGCCGATAAGAAGATCGACCCTGCCGCTTTTCAGTCCCCTGAGTATCTCACGCTGCTCTGCGGGAGACTTGTGTCGTGAAAGAAGCGCTACATTCACAGGGAAAGCTTCCATTCGTGCGCAGGCGGTCTGGAAATGCTGCCATGCAAGCACAGTTGTGGGAACGAGTATCGCACACTGCTTGCCTGCTTCGATGCACTTGAATGCGGCACGAAGTGCGACCTCGGTCTTTCCAAAGCCTACGTCGCCGCAGAGAAGTCGCTCCATAGGAACAGGCTTCTGCATATCTGCCTTTATCTCGTCGATACAGCGCAGCTGAGAATCTGTCTCGATATAGCTGAAATGCGCCTCGAAATCCTCCTGCATGGAATCATCCTCGGGGAATTCGAAGCCCTTGCTCTTCATGCGCTTGGCGTAAAGCTCGATAAGCTCGGAAGCCATCTCCTTTGCGGCCGCTTTAGCCTTGGCTTTTGAACGCTGCCACTGCTCGGAATTCAACTTGTTCAGCTTTACTGTAGAAGCGTCTCCCGTACCGATATAGCGGGAAACCAGATCGAGCTGCGTTACGGGAACGTGCAGAACATCCTTTCCTGCATAGCGGATGCGGATGTAATCCTTGGCTACACCCTGATTCTCTATCTTATGAACGCCGTCGAAAACGCCGATTCCGTGGGAATAATGCACCACGAGATCGCCAATGGAGATATCAGCAAGAGAGCGTATCTCCTCGCCCTTTTTCTTCTTGGGCAGGCGCTTTCTTGCAGCATGGACGGCCGTGTGTGTGAACACGGCAAGCTTGTCGTTGACGTACTCGATACCCGCAGTAAGAGTACCCGGGGTTACGATTATCTTCTTTGACAGCGGCTCAAAAGGAGACTGGTTATATATAGCGGCAAAGCCGTCGTCGATGAGGTCGTCGGTGAGAGTTTTGGCGCTCTTTTCGGTGCCTGCATATACGATGCAGCTGAAGCCGCGTGAAAGATAGCCGCGCAGCTCATCCTCCAGCAGCTTGTATTCGCCGCTCCAGGGTGATGTCTGTATTGCTCCCTGATGATCGATTATAACGCCCAGCTTCAGGTCTCCGCCACGCAGGAAGGTATCGAAATATACTGCGGCACGGGCTTCAAGCTCTGCGGTAAATTCGCCTTTTGATAAAATAAAACGGTCAAGACCCTTACAGATATGGTGATCCTCTAAAAGTATCTTGATATCCTCGTTGTGCTGAAGCGAAGTGCTTCTGTAAACTTCCCTGACAGTCACATTTTCGCAGACAAAAACAGCGTTTGCATAATCAAAAACGGTCGCTTCGCTGCTATAACAAAGCGGAAAATATTTGTCATAGCTGTGGAGATCAACACCACTGCGCAGCTTGTTGACATCGTCAGTCAGCTTTTCTCTTGCGCCCTCGGCATATTTGCCCCTGAGCTTCTTAGCTATGGGTTCTATCTTTTCGCAAAGCTCATCCGTGTTATTGAACAGAGTTTCACCTGCTGGAGAGATGCTTACAGATTCAAGATCCTCTGTTCTTCGTTGTGTTTCGGTATCGAATGCGGATATGCTGTCGATAGTATCGCCCCAGAGTTCGATACGATAAGGCATCGCAGCACTGGGCGGGAATACATCGATGATACCGCCACGCACTGAAAACTGACCTGCGCCTTCTATCATATCGCAGCGGCTGTAGCCTGCGGAAATGAACTTCTGTATCAGTTCATCCTGTGGTATATCCTCGTCCACCAAAAGCTTTACAGTACGATTTTGCAGCTCCTCGGGCGGTATGGTGAGCTGTCCAGCGGCTTCGGGTGAACAGATAACTACGCTGCATTTGCCCTCAAGCATGGCATTGAGCGCATAGATACGCTTATGCTCATACTCACGGGAGGCAGCTTCATAGTTGCCCAGTGCAAGCTCCTTTGCGGGATAAAGCAAGGCTTTTTCGCTGCCGCACATGGCGTTGATATCAAGACAGAGCTTCTGAGCCTCGCCTTCGCTCTCTGCTACGACAAGGATAGGATGCAGCTCCTCTCTTGACAGCAGAGCGCTGATATAATGCGCCTTGTGGATATGGGAAAGACCCGTCACAAGGGCGGGCAGCGGATTATGCTCATCGATATATCTGCACAGCCTGCCAAAATCCTTGTTCTGACGGGCGGCGTTAAGAAAGAATTCCATTGTAGACCTCTGTTATCAGGAGTTGAATTTGTTCATGGCTTCGGTCATTTTATCCTGCACTATCAATTCTATGCTTTCGCAGGCATTGTTCATGCAGGCGGTAAGGGCTTCGCCGTCCTCTTTTTTGAAGTGACCCAGCACCCAGTCCGCAAGGTTGTAATCGGGATGAGGCTTGGCTCCTACGCCCATCTTGATGCGGGGGAAGGTATCCTTTCCCGAGAGATAGATGATATTCTTCATACCGTTGTGACCGCCATCGCTTCCCTTTCTGCGGATGCGGAGCTTTCCCGGCTCAAGAGAGATATCGTCGTAAACGATGAGTGTGCGCTCGGGCGGTATCTTATAGAAGCTCATAGCTTCTGTGACAGCCTCGCCGCTCTTATTCATGAATGTGGTGGGCTTCATGATAAGGCAGCGCTTGCCGCCTATCATTGCGTCGCATGTGAGGGATTTGAAGCGGATCTTCTTACAGTTGAACTTATGCTTCTCGCAAAGGGTATCTATCGTCATAAAGCCGATGTTGTGGCGGGTGTTCTCGTATTCGGTACCGGGGTTTCCGAGACCTGCAATGATGAACTCGACTGCGCCTGTCGGCTCTGGCGCACGATCACCCTCAAGCTTTTTAAAAATATCAAAAACGGACATAATGTTCTCCTTTTTTCTGTACGCACAAACGCCACTCCAAACATTTCTGCAGGAGTGGTGCGCTTTATTTCTTCTGATATTTTATCACAAACACAAGGGTTTGTCAACAGAAACAAAAGCAAAAACTGCCGACTTTTGTCAGCAGAAATGTGTTCTAATCAATTACGAGCTGCTCCATTGACTTCTGATGCGTCACGTTTTCTCCCAGCGCATTTGCCCAGCTTTCTGTAAAGAACGAAAAATATGATAACTGGCGCTCTTTTCTCATTTTGGCGCAATACGGAAGAAAGCCCCACAATGTAGAGGGAATGCCTATAACAATAAGATAAAGCGGCCCTAAGATAAGCGACTGAATCGTGTGACCGTATTCATGCACAAGAAGCCGTTTTGAAAGCTGCTCCATAGTGTATTCATCCTTCAGTTTATCATAAAAATACGGCTCAGCTGTTACGAAAACGAACATTCCCAATGAAACGCTGGACTTATCCTTCCACTCGGTAACAATTGCACCATGATAGAAAAAATGTCTATCCCTGATATGGAACAGGAATACAACAAAACCGAGTAAGGTCTGCAGTGCGCCCCATGTGCACTGGCAAAGGCAGTATAAAAGTTTTTTCATATATACCTCAAAAGCCGCTCCCGAATAACAGGAGCGGCTCAAAGTCACGAATTATACGATATCGTCAGCGTCGAAGGGATCGCCGCACTCGGGGCAGAACTTAGGAGGATTCTTGGGATCCTCGGGTTCCCAGCCGCACTTGTCGCACTTATAGAGAGGTGCGCCTGCAGGCTTGGGCTTTCCGCACTCAGAGCAGAACTTGCCCTTGTTCTGTGCGCCGCAGGAGCAGCTCCAGAAGTTGGTGTCAGCGGGCTTGGGTGTGCCGCAGTTAGCACAGAACTTGCCTGTGTTATCTGTACCGCAGCTGCACTTCCAGGTATTAGCCGCAGGAGCTGCGGGAGCAGCCTGAGGAGCAGGTGCTGCCATCTGCTGCTGAGCCATAGCCTGCTGCTGTTGCTGCTGTGCCTGCTGCATAGCCATCAGACCCTGAGCGCCAAAACCTGCCTGCTGAGCCATTCCCATGCCCATAAAGCCCATCATAGCGCCGTTGGAATTGCTGGCAGCCATCTTCATAGCCTCGTTCTGGCCTTCCAGTAAGCTATATGTTGCCATAGCAGAATCACGGGATACCGCAGCCTTACGCTGAAGATCGGAGATCATCTGCTGATCCTCCTTGGGAAGTGTGGGAGGATTCATGTTGAAGGATTCAATGTGCAGACCACGGAGATCGCCCCACTTCTTGGAGAGGATCTCGTTCAGAGCGTCACAGATCTCAAGAGTATGTGCGGGCAGACCGCTGGGTCTTACGCCGAGTTCGGAGATCTTTGCAAGCGCAGGCTGAAGTGCAGTAACAACTTCAGACTTCAGTGTGCTGTCAAGTGTATTTCTGCGGTAAACATCCGGAACGTTACCGCATACATTTGTATAGAACAGAACAGGGTTTGTGATACGGTATGTATACTCACCGTTGCAACGCAGTGTTACATCCAGATCCAGACCGATATTCTTATCGAGAACACGGAAAGGAATGGGGTTTACAGTGCCATACTTGTTATCAAGGATCTCCTTGGTGTTGATGTAGTAAACACGCTGATCACGACCTGCTTCACCGCCGTATGTGATACGACCGCCGAGATCCTTCAGGGTGTTCATGATAGCATCGCCGAGGTCACCTGCGAAAACGGAGGGAGACATATCGGACTTGTACTCAAACACGCCGGCCTCTGCCGCAACCTCAACAACCTTGCCATCAGCAACGATAAGTGCGCACTGACCCTCGTTTACTGCGATAGCAGAGCCGTTTGTAATGATGTTATCAGAACCGCTGTTGGTGCCTCTGCCTCCTACACGCTTGTGAGCCTTAGCTGCAAGAATATCGGATGACATTGCATCATAATAAAAGTATTCCTTATACTGATCCGCTAAAGTGCCGGATACAGCGTTTATTGCTGCCTTAATTAATCCCATAATATTACTCCTTTCAGATTACAAGATATTTATATTTTACAGCAAAATCACCTAAATGTCAATATACTGTATCATGTTATTTTGTTAAAATTTGAGTATCAAAATTTTATTCGGTTACATCTTGACAAATCCAAAG
>JAZSEG010000071.1:0-4942 GCA_045531575.1 Oscillospiraceae bacterium
CTCAAGTCCGAAAATAGTCTCCTGCCAGCCTGCGTTATGATTCATCAGATTGAGCATTGTAATCGGCTCATCATAGCTCAGCTTTTTGAAGAATCCTTCAGGCAGATATGTGCGGATATCCTCATTCAGATCAAGCTTTCCCTCCTCGTACAGCTGCATTGCACTCACCCATACGAACATCTTGGATATACTTCCCCACTCATAAACGGCGTTCTCATCCGCCTTTACGGAATTCTCCCTGTCTATCTCGCCAAAATGTCCGCTATAGACAACATTCTCTCCGACAAATACAGCTGCACCAAAGGATGCATACTTGCCCTCATTCTCAGCAGCATAAGCTTCTATCTCTGTACCGAAATCAGCCGTTCCTGTTTCCACAGCAGAAACAAACGCAGTCATAATGCTCATTGACATCACCGCAGCCAATAGCGATGACAATATCTTCTTCATATTGTTAACCTCCCGATTTGTTGTTATTGTGTATGTTCGATATATACAATATACCACCTTTGATATGATTTGTCAATAGATTATTTAATTTTTACCACAAATTCTTTCATCAATTCTTCTTGCAAAGGAAAATGTAAATGGGATAAAATACTTGCTCCAGAAATTAAGTGCTGTAGGATTAAGAGTTTCAAATCCACGCCGAGATGCGTGACGTCTTCGTCAGAAAGGGTGTCACGAATATATCCGAGAAGCGATTGTGCCAGACCGCAGCTGCGATATCTTTCATCAAAATACGCACCACAGATATTTTTCATTTTTTCGTGTTCGATAATGAAGTTTTCCCCATCATCCTCCAATGAGATAAAACCTATTATTTCGCCATCTGATTCTGCGGCAAACACTCGGATATCCTTCCTCCGAAACCATTACTTTCATATACTTTCATTCATCTTTTGCATCACCTCGGCAATACCCCAAACAAATGCTGCGGCATAAAAAAGAAAGGGCATCCCAAATCCAAATTTGGGCGCAAAAATGCCGCAGCATGAATACACTGCGGCACAAATATCTCATAAGAAATAGTTATTCCAATATTGCCGAGGTAATCCTGCTCTTACAATTATTCGATTTTCTCATAATGTAGGTCATCTTAATTACCTCTCTTTCCTGAAATTATGGTTACCGAAAACAAACGTTTTCAAATACCATTTTGGTATAATACCATAAAAATGATTTATCAAGGGGTTATACTGTTTTTTACAAAAACATTCATTTACGCATTATAGTACATATCATAAACCACATATCCGCTGATATCACTGAGTGAGCCTTCGGATGTCTCCATGCACATCATGCATCTCGGCTCCTGCATCGGGAATCCGCTTGTGGGATGGATACCGTATTCCGACGAGGTCTTAAAGCCTACACGGTTGTAGAAATGATAATCACCCTCAACGTTGATGCCCTTGAAGCCGTGCTTTTTCACTTCCTCTATACCGAGCTTCAACATAGTTATTCCGACGTGCTGATGGAAATAGTCCGCATGAACGGATACAGGTGCAAGCATAACAATACTGCCGTCGTTAATATGACCGCCCTCTTTGGTCTCAGACAGCGGAAATCTCGAAAACATGAAATGTCCCACGATCTTTCCGTCGAGTTCTGCCACAAAGGAAAGCTCGGGGATGTAGTACTCTGACATCCTGATTTCCTCAATCAGAGCGATAATATCGCTGCCGTCGGAATAGTCAGTTCCCTCACTGAACGACCGCAGCACGAGGGAGATAATATCCTTGTAGTCCTTCGGTGTTTCGGATCTTATTGTAATGTCGTTTCTCATTGATTCTCCTTATACATAAACATGATCACTTCATTATCCACAAAGCCGTTTTTGTGATAGAAATGCGGTGCAGGTGCGTACTTATTCGTGCAGAGAGTAAGTCCTGCAAGCTTATGCTCCGAAACGTATCTTTCCGCAACCTGTATCAGTGAAGTGCCATGGCCGCTGCGCTGAAGCTCGGGGCGGATGAACATCTCATCAATAAACAGCTCGCTGTTGTTCCACCATATCTTTTCATGCGCAAACAGCGCACCGACTATCTCTCCGTCATCCTCAGCCACAAATCCGACGAACTTACTTGCATAGAAATAATCCGCAAGATATGCTGCGGCGGTCTCAGATGTCCAGTGACACTGCCACATCTCATTGTTATATACGGCACAGAGTATCTCTGCGCACTGCGGAATATCCGATTCAACCATTGCTCTTATCATATCAGTCCTCCGTCATCGTAACCGAGAACGCAAACGGGACAGCCTTTGCAGTTCTGTTCACGAAATCCACGGTATATCCTGTGCCATCCTTGTGGAAAAATCCCTCCTGTGGCTTTATGCGGATATAGCACATATTCTCATCATCTTCATTATTGTGAAGAAAATACCACTGTTTGAACACATCTGTCAGATTTTCCCTGATAGCTGCATTATGCGGATCCTTCGGATGTCCGATAACCTCCGCTCCGCCGCTGAAGGAATGAGCATTCCGAGTACAAAGCGACACATTTGGATTCAGCCGTATATCCCTCACCTTTTGGGAGAGACCATACGCTACAACATAGAAATATTCACCGTCGAAATATGTATCAACATAGCGCTGAGACGGTGCGTTTCCGTTTATCGTTGCGAGCGCAAACTGGTAATCACGTCCGAACATCTCCGTCATGACCTGTATTGCATTTTCATATTCGTTCATATCATCACCTGATATTATTTCTGAGCCTTTCATAAGCTGCGTTCCAGTCTCTGTGGGCGTTATCAAGAATTATCTTCTCTACGGGCAACTGTGAGAGTATGCGAAGCTCCCTTTCCTGCCGCTCACCGAGACATGCTATATAGCCATCAAAGCCCTCGGCAGAAATGCTCCTGCCATAAGCGCCGTTCACATGGTAATCTATTACTCCGTCGAGCCAGCCATCACGCTCTGCGGATGCCTTGTTCACGCACTCCGCTATATCGTCGTTTCTGAGATATATCACCACAGGATTCATCGGCAAGATGATATCCGCTATCTGTCGTATGTAATCACGGGATATGCTCTCGTCAAAGCCGAAACGCATCATTGTCTCGCACATGGGATTCTGCAGCAGAACACAGTTGAACACATAAACCGTATCAGCATCTGCATTTGCAACGAAGCTGCGCCACTTTTCAAGCATAACAGGCTTTTCAATTTCCCATGGGAGGAAATCATATATCTTGTGCATCAGCAGCTTATCGAAAGTTTCGCCCTGAAAATGCGAGAGCGGCACAGCAAAGCCATCCGCAGCAGGCTCAGAGCAGCATTTTATTGCAGACTGCTCCTCTGCCGAAAACTCTGACAACATGCTTTCGCTGAGATATGCATGAAATTCATAATCTGCGGGATGGTCACCGCTGCCCTCGTCCACATATATCACCTTGTTATGTTCTCTCAGAAGATCCGCTACAAATGCGGATGTGGTGCTTTTTCCCGAGCAGGGCAAGCCCTCGATGATAAATAATCTTTTATTCATAAATACTCTCTAACTGTTCCAGTGTCGGCAACACCTCGCTGCGCCTGTATTCCTTGCCATAATCATCACGGATGAGTATCTTGTGATCCACAAGCTCCCTGCGCAATGTTACGGGGTCGCCGTAGGTGTGCCACTCATTCAGAAGAGCATTTATCTCCTTTTCCGTGTACACCTTGCCGCTTACTATCTTCTCAGAAAGATACACGAATGCATGCAGCTTCATCTTTCTTTTTGCAGGGAGAGCGGTCAGTCTGCCCTCGTTGTCGAGAAAGCTTTTAAGTGCAGTCATGCTCTCACCGCAATGAGAGATACGGCGGTATATCCTTGCAGTATCACCGTAGTCCTCGACCGCATCACAGAAATAGTGGAAGCCGCACTTCTCATAAAACTCAGTGTGGGATGTGAGCAGATATACCGTATCGCAACCGAATGCGCAAAGCTCTGCGCTTATATAGTCCATCAGGTACTTTGCCAGACCCTGACCACGGTAGTCCTCCTCAGTAAAAACAGCACATATATTGGGTGCAAGATCCTTTCGGTCATGGAAATCATTCTCTATAACGCCCATGCCGCAGATCATCTTCTCTCCATCAAGAATAACATACCACTGCACTCTGCCTGTCTTATCGGAAATGCATTCCTGCATACTTTCAAGATACGCCTCAGCAGGCACTCCCCATTTCTGATTGAACCATGCGGCGGCATGCTCTGCCATCTCAGCATGGTCACGTATTTTTATCAATCTATAATTATCATTCATATATAAAACCTCTGATCCATATTGAATATCAGCCGCCATGCACCGTCCTTCCTTTCCCATGTGGATGTCACACGGAAAAATCCCGCAAGATCAGCATTCTCAGGGCTGTCTGCCATTGTTCTTACGATATAATGCACCTGAATGCGGCAATCCGTTTCGTACAGCACTTCAAACTCTGTAATCTCATAATCAGAGATGCCGTAGCCTGCCACAAGCTCAGAATACCGGGCGCCTGTGAGCCTTGCACCGCCGCACAGCATCACAGCATCAGGCGATACCAGTTGAGAAAATGTCGCAGCATCACAGTTCTTCGCTGCCTGCCACATCGCATCTTCAAGTGAAAATATATCATCTTTCATAATATCATTCCTTTGTCTGTTTGTCAACCGCAAATTGCGAATGCACCTTTTCCACCTTGCTACGAATGTCAAGAAAGACCTCAGCTATCTGTGGATCGAAATCCTCACCGCTTCCCTGCCTGATGATCTCAAAGCACATATCCAACGGCATTGCATCACGATAGCAACGCTTTTCCGATACTGCGTCGAACACATCCGCAACCGCCATTATCCTTGCGCACAGTGGGATGTCCATGCCGCTCAGTCCGTCAGGATATCCCCTGCCGTTCCACTTTTCGTGATGATACCTTGCGACCTCGAACGCCATCCTGCGATAATCCTCA
>JAZSEG010000183.1:0-3728 GCA_045531575.1 Oscillospiraceae bacterium
CTTTTTTACTACTTGACAAAATCGCATTTTACGATTATAATATTCATGTTGTATGCCGATATGTCATACATATAAAGTATAGCATATCATGTGCATTTTTGCAAGCAGTTTTTTCGCTGGTATAGCTCAGTTGGTAGAGCAACGCATTCGTAATGCGTAGGTCGTGGGTTCGAGTCCCATTCCCAGCTCCAGATTTAAAAAGAGCGTTCCGTAAGGAACGCTCTTTTTAAATGGCAAAAGCTACTCTCGGATTGCCCTTATGGCAGTGTTGACGCCGCTTGCTACGCAAGCCTACGTCAACCTTGCAATTTTTCGTTCGTTGTCAGAATGACAACGATTTTCTTCGAAAACCCGAAAAATCGCCGCTGAGCCAAATGTCTTTGGCGAAAACCGTTCCGCTTTCGCAGGTTGCTGCCCGATTATTATGTGAATACTCTTTCATTCGGACGGATTTTTACATCTGCCTTTTCTCATATCGCCATTGCATACATATTGAAAAATCCTCAGAAGTATGCTATACTATATAATGGTAAGATTTTTGATACTAGTGAAAGGCGAAAAAATGTACGTTTTTATATCCCATTCATCCCAGAACTCGGGTACCGCCGAGGATATATGCAAGCTCATAGAGAGCAACGGACACCAGTGCTTTCTTGCGCCCCGTGATATCCGCTCGGGACACGAATATGCCGAGGAGATAATCAACGGTATTGACCGCTCGGGCGTTATGGTGCTGGTGCTTTCCAAGGACTCCAACGAGTCTCCTCACGTTCTGCGTGAAATAGAGCGTGCTGTCAGCAAGAGAGTCCCCATCATCGTATATAAGCTGGAGGACGTTCAGCTCAGCAAATCCATGGAGTATTTCCTTATGTCCCACCAGTGGGTGAGCAAGAAGCCGAATATCGACTACGGCGCAGTAGTGAAATGCATAAACGATCTGGAAAACGGAACGCTGAGGATCACGCTGTCGGCGCCCCCTTCGGCTGAGCCAAAACCCGCTCCTGCCCCTACTCCCGCGATCACACCTGCGGCATCCCCCATACCGACACCTGCACCTGCGCCCGTTTATGCTACCACAGCACAGAAACCGAAGAAAAAGTTCCCCACCAAGGCACTCATCATAACCGCCATATCGTTAGCGGTAATATTTGTCATCGGCTTAGGATTCTCGGCGTTGGTCAATATGGTGGAGTCCATGGCGGACGCCGTTAACAATGCAGGCGGATTTGATGCACAGGTGGGCGACGGCGATAATAATATCTCAATCTCCTTCGGCAGAGACGAAACAGAGGAATCAGGCAAACCGCCCGTAGCACTGGAGGGCGATCTTGAAGATGCGCTGTTGGGCGAAAGCATCATGTTCGGCCACTACAACGGTCAGCCTATCGAATGGCGCTTCATACATATCTCTGACGACAACACAAAGGCTGTGGTCATCGCAGACGATATCCTCACCATGAAGTGCTATGACGCAGCAGAGGGCGGAAAATACAACTTCTACGACGGCGAATATTACTGGAACACACCCTCCGCTGAACTGGACGCCGAGCTTGACAGACTCGTCCGCGGTGATAACAGTTGGGAGCGCTCCAACATCAGAGCATGGCTCAACTCTGAAAAGGAGAATGTTACATATATAGGTCAGGAGCCGAATGCACAGGCGATGTCGGAAGAGAAAAACGGCTACAACACCGAAGCAGGCTTCCTGAACGGATTTACGATCGAGGAGCTCAATGCCATCGTCCCCACCGAGATCACCACAAACGGCGTTGTTACCGAAGATCGTGTCTACTTGCTCTCATACGAAGAAATGAAATGGCTGAACGCTGCAGATGTCAGCAAATACGCCATCCCCACTCAGCAGGCAAGGGAGCTTGACACCTCCAGATGGTATGAGCTGCATATGTCCGATTACGGCGTGAACGACCATTACTGGTGGCTCAGAGACGGCGACGGCACAACGGCAAGCGGCGTGAATGTTGTTTCATTCAGCTATGCGGGCGGCAATATCATCAGCCAGCCGGCAGGTCTTGAGGGCTACGGCGTGCGTCCCGTCATGACGCTTGACATATCCTCAGACAGCACCGTAGTGCTGAACTACATTGCACAGGAGTTTTTAAATGAAATTACGCAGCCTTGACAGATTCAACGACATAGTTATCCAGATACACGATAATCCCGATGCAGACGCCGTAGGCTCGGGCTATGCGATATACAGATATCTCACCGAAAAGGGCAAGTCCGTGCGCCTTGTATACGGCGGCAGATTCGCCATCAGCAAGAGTAACATGAAGCTGATGGTAGCCGAGCTTGATATTCCACTGGAGCATGTGCGTGAGCTTGCTCCGCCTGAGCTGCTGCTTACCATCGACTGCCAGCACGGTCAGGGAAATGTGCAGCTTTTTGAAGCACAGAACATCGCAATGATAGACCACCACAGCACAGGCAAAGAATCCGACGATATGGCAGAGATTCGCAGCCACTTTGTAAGCTGCTCCACCATCTGCTATGACATGCTGAAGGCAGAGGGCTTCGATGTGAACAAGGATATCCGCATCGCAACTGGCCTTTACTACGGTCTGTTCATGGACAGCAATCAGCTCGCCGAGATCAATCACCCCATAGACCGTGATATGATAGATTTCCTCCAGTACGACAAGCAGCTCGTCTCCCGCATGAAGTTCGCTAATTTCAGCATCTCCGAGCTTGAGACCGCAGGAATCGCAATCACGAACAACAACTACATCGAAAAATACCGCTCCGCCATCATAAAGGCTGAGCCTTGCGACCCCAACATTCTCGGCGTTATCGGTGATTTCGTTATTCAGGTGGACAGCATCGATGTCTGCCTTATCTACAACGAATGCCCCGGCGGCTATAAGCTGTCTGTCAGAAGCTGCGCTCTCGATGTGCGTGCGAATGAGCTGGCAGAATTCCTCACCGAGAACATCGGCAACGGCGGCGGTCATCTCGACAAGGCAGGCGGATATATCAGCACCGCAAAGTTTGCTGCGCAGTATCCCGATTCCTACCCCGAGGAATACTTCCGCATGAGGATGAACGATTATTTCGAGGGCTACGATATCATCCGCTACACCGACGGCTGCCTGTGCAGAGACGAACTGAAGCGCTACAGAAAGCTCCCTGGGGAGTTCGGCTTCATTCCCTCCACAGACCTCTTCCCCGAAGGCACGAAGTGCAAGCTGAGAACACTGGAAGGCGATGTTTTCGTCACAGCGGAGAAGGATATCTACATCGTTATCGGCTCCCGTGGCGAGATATATCCCGTGGCGAAGGATGTGTTTGCTACTAAGTACATCCCCACTGGTAAGCTGTTCACAAAGGAATTCGAATACGCTCCCACCATCATAAATCTCGACGAGAACAAGCAGTATGAGATCATGCCGATGGCACTGGCCTGCACCTCGATACCCGGCGCAGAGCTTCTTGCAAAGCCGCTGGAGCGCTACACAAAGGTGTTCACGAAGTGGGATTACGAGTCCTATATGGCAGGCTACAAGGGCGATATGCTGTGCTATGCCGTGAACGACGACAAGGATGTATACATCATCAAAAAGGATGTATTTTCGGGCATTTACGAGCCTGTATAAATAACAACAAAGCCTGAGAAGAAAACGCATCTTCTCAGGCTTTTGCTATATCTGCGATAAACGGGAATTTGACGCACGAAATAAAATAACAAATCATCGTAGGGGCGGCAATCTGCC
>JAZSEG010000050.1:0-11687 GCA_045531575.1 Oscillospiraceae bacterium
TAACTACCGCCAGAGCCAGCACGAGCAGGATGATAGGATATACCATCGCACTCTTTACCTTGTTACCGGTCTTATTGGCATTTGCGAAGTGGTCTGATACTCTTACGAGGATCTGGTCCAGTGTACCTGAAGCCTCACCTGCAGCAACCATGCTGACGAACATATCCGGGAAAACGCCTGGCTTTGAGTAAAGCACATCGGAGAAAGATTTACCCTTCTGTACTTCCTCATAGATATCAAGAAGTACTGCCTTAGCCTTCTTGTTCTCCTGCTGCTCCATCAGAATATGCAGCGCTCTTACAAGCGAAAGACCTGCAGATGTCATAGAAGCAAGCTGTCTGCTTATAAACGATACATCCTTCGTCTTGAACTTGTACTTTACGTCAACTGCCTCACGCGCGCCGTGATCACGATACTTTGTAACGTAAAGATTTCGTTCCTTCAGCCTTTGCTGAAGATCCTGATAATCCTCTGCCACTTCGGTTCCACGGACGATCTTACCGCTGACATCGGTGGCTGTATACGAGAATTTTTTCACCGGATAACCTCCATTCCCCTTGCAATCGAATTGCAACTGATTTAACGGGTGCTGATGGGCATAGTTCACCCAATACCGTTTTTGAGTATATAAATTATATCACAAAAACGCTTATTTTTCAAGCGCCGAGTCCTGATAAAACCGATAAAAATGGGAATTTAGTGCAATTTGCGATGTAGAATTTCTCAACATGGTTATGTGCAAATTAACTAAATTCCCGATATTAAGCTATATACTTAACAAATCTGCCGCACAGCTGTGCAGCTCATCGGACAGCTCTCTTATCACATCGCAGAGTTCCAGTTTCTTCAGCCAGCGTTTCGGTAAGCCACGCTCTCCATACATAGCACCCATGATATTGCCGCAGATAGCACCAGTGCTGTCGCTGTCGCCACTATGATTCACCGCAAGCCGCAGCGCATTCTCGGTATTGTCGCTGTGACACAGCGCACAGTATACTGCAACAGCCAGTGCCTCTTCGGCTATCCAGCCTTCTCCCAAGCGTCTTACCGCATCCATCGGCGGAACGTCGGATGCCTCCAGTGATCTTGCGTGATCCAGCGCACGGTAAGTTTCCATACAGCCATCGTAGCCTTTAAGGATATACAGAGCCACATCCAGTGACTCCGAAACATCTGCACCACAGACAAGCTCTGCTATCATTGCACCAAAAGCACCCGCCGCAAGATAACCAGTATGATGAGTATGCGTTATCGCCGCAAACTCAGCCGCCATGCGGAACGCTCTCTCGCTGTCACGGAAAAAATACAATCCCGCAGGCGCTACTCGCATAACGCCGCCACAACCTTTGCTATCGTTTATCTTATTTACAAAGCGTCCGTAATTATGTCCCGCTGCCCCAATAAGCGCAGAAATACAAGTGCTTCCCGGCGCACGTCTGCTACGCATTCCCTCTGCCTTGATAAGCTTATCGGAAAAAACGCCATCCTTATCCAGCACATGCCTGTATTCACGGCTTGCAAGAAGCTTTTCCTGAGTATACAGCCAGCGCTGATAGGCATAGAAAACGTATGTGGTGTAGCTTGCAGTCTCGTTTTTGCCACCCAGCCTGTCGGCTGCAATTATGCCTTCTGCAGTAAACAAAGTCATCTGCGTATCGTCAGATATGAGCGCAACACCCTTTTCCTTATCGGGTGCAGGAACGGTAATACCGTTGCGACCAAAATTCCGCATTATCTGATCGATATCCATAAACTCCACAGGATACCCGAGTGCATCCCCAAGGGCACCGCCCAGAAGACATCCGCTGAATTTTTCCTGAAGCGAGATACTTCCCATGATAATTACCTTCCATTCCTGATTCTTCACTTAAATCCATTTTACCATATCCTTTGACGGAATGCAACAGATAAATATAATATTTAAATAGTATGTCTGCGCGCATAATATATGCAATTTGAACATAAAAAAGCAGAAAAATCCTCATTAAATGTCCCAATGAATGCTTGACAAGCCGTTTTGAATCTGATATAATAACATAGTTAAGGCTTTTACGACCTTAACTCCTTTCTCGCACACAGGGTGCGGGATATAATCCAGAAGGAGGTGCTTTATAAATGGCAAAGATCACAGAAAAGTATGAGGCAATAATCGTTTTCTCTCTCAAGAAGGACGAGGATCAGATCAAGGCTCTCACAGCTAAGTTCGCTGACCTTATCAAGGAAAACGGTACACTCGGCGAGATCGACGAGTGGGGCAAGAGAAAGCTCGCATACGAGATCAACTATGAGTCCGAAGGTTACTACGTTCTGTACAACTTCGAGTCCAAGCCTGATTTCCCCGCTGAGCTGGAGCGTGTCATCAACATCACTGATGGCGTTCTGCGTTCTATCGTAGTTCTCAAGCAGGGCGCATAATCAAAGCGAAGTTTATCGGGAGGTGTATTTATGTTTAACAAGGTTATCATGATGGGTCGTATCGTAAACGATATCGAATTCAAAACAACACCCACAGGCGTCAACGTTGCTTCTTTCCGCATCGCGGTAGACAGACGTTTTCAGCAGAAGGGAGAGGAAAGAAAGTCCGATTTCTTCAACATTGTTGTATGGCGTCAGCAGGCGGAGTTTGTAAACCGCTATTTCTCAAAGGGTCGCATGATAATGATCGAAGGCGAACTCAACACCAGAAATTACACCGATAAGAACGGCAACCCCAGTACCTGGTACGAAATAGTTGCCGACCGCGTTAGCTTCACAGGCGAAAAGGCGCAGGGAGGTTCTTATAGCGATTCCTATAATAACAACTCCTACAGCGCACCTGCACCGTCTGCTCCTCAGTATGATGCTGCTCCCGCTGCTGCACCTGCAGCTCCGGCAAGCAACTTCTCTGCAATGGAGTCCGACGACGACTACCCGTTCTAATGAACAAAACACCGTTTACCTATACTAATAAGGAGGTTAAGTACCATGGCTGAAAAGTTTGAGAGATCTGCTCATCCCGTTAAGCGTCCCAGAAAAAAGGTTTGCCAGTTCTGCGCTGAGAAGTCCGAGTTCATCGACTACAAGGATGTAGCAAAGCTGAGAAAGTGCATGACAGAGCGTGCTAAGATTCTTCCCAGAAGAGTAACAGGCTGCTGTGCATACCACCAGAGAGAGCTCACAACAGCAATCAAGAGAGCAAGACAGATCGCTCTTATCCCTTACACTGCTGAGTAATTTTCTCATAACACGACCCTGCTCATCGAGCACGGTTTTTGTTTTCTCTTGATAATACAGCAATAATCATGTATAATAGTTATAGTAACAGGTAAGGAGCTTTATCATGTCATTCGTCCATCTTCATGTGCATACCGAATACAGCCTGCTTGACGGCGCATGCCGACTGAGCAGGCTTGTTCAGCGTGCAAAGGAGTTAGGACAGACAGCTCTCGCTATAACCGATCACGGCGTTCTCTACGGCGCAGTGGAGTTCTACGATCTCTGCAAGGCTGCGGGCATAAAGCCGATAATAGGCTGCGAGGTATATATCTCTCACGGCATCCGCACCGACCGCTTACACCGCACTGCCGAGCCTTATCATCTCACACTACTGTGTAAAAACTACGAAGGATATCAGAACCTCTGCCGCCTTGTATCAGCCGCTTCACTGAACAACTCAGGAGGCATACCTCTCTGCGATAAGGATATGCTTCGCCGCTACAGCTCAGGGATAATTGCTTTGTCAGGCTGTATTAACGGAGAGATCCCCCGTCTGCTGATGCAGAACAGGTATCAGGATGCGCTCTCTGCAGCGGAGTGGCACCGCAGCGTCTTTGCAGACGGCTTTTATCTTGAAGCCATGAACCACTCCACCGATCCTGAGACCGCCCTTGTGATGCAGCTTCGTGACCTTTCACAGCAATGTGGTATACCCATCTGCCCCACAAACGATGTTCACTACATCTCCTCCTCAGACAGCCGCACCCAGCGTGTGCTTTACTGCATCGGGCAGAACAAGCAGCTGAAAGACAGCGACAGTCATGCCCTGCCTACCGAGGAATATTACCTGAAAAGCTACGATGAAATGCGCCGCTACTTCTCCGAAGAAGAACTTGCTATAACCGAAAAGATCGCATCACAATGCGGTTTCGACTTTGAATACGGCATCACCCGTCTGCCCCGCTTTACCGCCGAGGGAGTACAGGATAATCCTGCATATTTCCGTAAAATGGTGTACAACGGTGCGCGCAAGCGATACGGCGAGCTCTCTGACGATATCACATCCCGCCTTGAATACGAACTTGGCGTTATCGAAAAGATGGGCTTTGTGGATTACTATCTCATTGTATGGGATTTCATCCGCTATGCCAAAAAGCAGGATATCCCCGTAGGCCCCGGCAGAGGCTCAGGTGCAGGAAGTCTCTGTGCCTACTGCATGGGAATTACGGATATCGACCCGATAAGATATAACCTGCTGTTTGAGCGTTTTCTCAATCCCGAACGTGTAAGCATGCCTGATTTCGATATAGATTTCTGCAACGAGCGCCGTCAGGAGGTCATCGAGTATGTGCGCAGAAGATACGGTGCAGACCATGTGGCTCAGATAATCGCATTCGATACCATGAAGGCTCGGGGCGCTCTGCGTGACGCAGCAAGAGCCCTCGGTATCCCCCACGCATCCGCTGACGCCGCAGCGAAGCTCATTCCTCATTTCCGCTCAACGCTCGAGGAAGAAGCTCAGCATGGCGAGCTGGCAAAGCTCTGCGCCGAAAAGCCTGAAATACGTTCTCTGGTCAGCATCGCAAAAGAAATAGAAGGTATGCCACGCCATGCCACCACCCACGCAGCTGGCATCGTCATCACCCGTGAACCTGCGGCGGAATACGTTCCACTGCAAACAGACAACGGCGAAACCGTCACCCAGTACACCATGGGAATCCTCGAAAAGCTGGGACTTCTGAAAATGGACTTTCTCGGCCTGAGAAACCTCACGGTCATCAAGAATGCCGAAATGCTTATTCAGGAGACAGACCCCGATTTCCGCATAAAAGATATCGACGAACATGCTGCCGAAGTATTCTCCATGCTCTCCGCAGGTAAGACCTTGGGCGTATTCCAGTTTGAGAGCGACGGCATGACGAGCGTTCTGCAGCGGTTAAAGCCCGAAAGCATAGAGGATCTCACCGCTGCACTCTCCCTCTATCGCCCCGGGCCGATGGCGTCCATTCCCACTTATATTGAAAACAGGCACAAAAAGCCTGATGAAATATGCTACCGACATCCTTTGCTAAAGGATATCCTTTCCGTAACATACGGCTGCATCGTCTATCAGGAGCAGGTAATGCAGATATGCCGTGTTATCGGCGGTTATTCCTATGGCAGAGCGGATCTCGTTCGCCGTGCCATGGCAAAAAAGAAGCACGATGTTATGGAAAAGGAGCGCAGCGCATTCGTTTACGGAACTGAATCCAACTGCGGTGCCATCGCAAACGGAGTCCCCGAGGATGTGGCAAACGCAATCTTCGATGAGATGTCGTCCTTTGCTTCATACGCCTTCAACAAATCCCACGCCGCTGCGTATGCAACGGTAGCATATCAGACGGCATATCTAAGAAAGCATTATTATCTGCAGTACATGACTGCCCTCATCACCAGCGTGCTTGACTGGACGGATAAGATGGTCGAATATATAAATGACCTCTCGGATAACGGAGTCAAGTTGCTTCCGCCCGATATAAACAAAAGCTTTGCCAACTTCTCCGTAGAGGGCGACAGCATAAGATACGGACTGCTGGCAATAAAAAACCTCGGGAAAGGATTTATAAACGGTATAATATCCGAACGAAATAACGGAAAGTATAATTCTGTAACGGATTTTTGCAGCCGTCTTGTTCCTCATGACATCAACCGCCGTTACTTGGAAGCGCTGATAAAGAGCGGCGCGTTTGACCGCTTTCCGCAGAATCGCCATCAGCTCATGCTCGCTATAGATAAGCTGCTGGATTCCGCACAGACGGAATACGACCGCTCCGCAAGCGGTCAGCTGGATCTTTTTGAAAGCACCGAAGCATCCGAAGAGGGTGCAATCTTCTCTGATGTGGAGGAGTATTCACTGGCTCAGAGGCTGATTTACGAGCGTGAAATGATCGGCCTGTATATCTCAGGGCATCCTGCTGACAGCTATCTGTCCCGTGCTCCTGAGGATTGCTGCTATATCGCCGATGCAAACAGAGACAACTCGGTCGCTTCCGTGCTCGGTATCATAACCGCACTAAAAAAGCACACCACAAAAGCAGGCAGGCTGATGGCATTCGCAGAACTTGAGGACAGCAGCGGCAGCATGGAATGTATTATATTCCCCGAGCTTTACGACAACTGCGCACGAATGCTGCGTGATGGCGAGGTACTGCTTGTCAGGGGACGGATATCCATAAAAGATGATGTTCCGAAACTGCTGGCAGAGGCGATGTTCCCTGCCGCAACCCTCCCCGAAACACCACAGCGCACGCTCTACATCAACGTCCACTCCGATGATATGCAGCGCATATCCGCAGTGACTGAGCAGCTGCACAAATATGCAGGTATGTCCGCAGCGAGGCTCTGCTATATGGACAGCCGCAAGGTAGTACGCATAAACGGGCTGCGTGGTATCAGAATATGTACAGATTTGACCGCAAATCTTGCTAAAATTTGTGGAAAAAGCAACATTATCATAAAGTAACTAAACTAAAAGCAAAAAATCTCTTGACTATCACGGGCATTTTGTAGTAAAATATAATTTGAATAAAACTGCGCCACGGTGCAGTGAAATAAAATCAGGCAGAAAGCCTGTCAGAAATGGAGAAATCAAGATGCAGAAGACAATCGGTGTTTTAACAAGTGGCGGCGACGCTCCCGGCATGAACGCTGCAGTTCGTGCAGTTACAAGAACAGCTATCGACAAGGGCTTCAAGGTTATCGGTATCCGCCGTGGATACAATGGTCTGCTCAACGGCGACGTTTTTGAGATGGACGCTCGTGCAGTATCCGATATCATCCAGAGAGGCGGTACAGAGATCTTTACCGCACGCTGCAAGGAGTTCAAGGACTGGGAATATGTAGTCAAGGCTAAGGAGAAGTGCGAAGAGCTGGGTATCTGCGGCATCGTAGTTATCGGCGGCGACGGCTCCTTCAGAGGCGCTGCTGACCTTTCCAAAGCAGGCATTCCCTGCGTAGGCGTTCCCGGCACTATCGATAACGATATCCAGTGCACAGAGTACACCATCGGCTATGATACTGCTATGAACACAGTTATGGAGATGGTTGACAAGCTGCGTGATACCTCCCACTCCCACGAGCGCTGTGCAGTTGTAGAGGTAATGGGCAGAAATGCAGGTCACATTGCCCTCAACACAGGTATCGCTTGCGGCGCTACCGCAATCCTCGTTCCCGAAGTGAAGTACGATATCGAGCAGGATGTTATCCAGAAGATCAAGATCGGTCAGAAGGCAGGCAAGGAGCAGTTCATCGTTGTTGTTGCTGAGGGTATCGGCGGCACTGAGGAGCTTGCAAAGAAGATCGAAGCTGCTACAGGTATTGAGTCCAGAGCTACTATTCTGGGCCACGTTCAGAGAGGCGGTTCCCCCACAGTTCGTGACAGAGTAATGGCAAGCGAGATGGGATACTACGCAGTTGAGCTGCTGGCTCAGGGCATCGGTAACCGTGTTATCGGTCTGAGAGACGGCAAGGTATGCGATTTCGATATCCAGGAAGCTCTTGCAATGAAGAAGCCTTTCAACGAGAGACTGTACAACATCGCTAACGAGATCAGCCTTTAATTTTTGTGTTGTTTATGCTCCGTGCTTATGTGCGGAGCATGACATAAATTTTATTAACAGAGTAGAAATCAGTGCGTTAAGTGCCTATCGGACGGAGAGTTGCCGATAGGACGAAAAAGTTAAGATGGCGTAGTCTCGCCGCCACAGATACCTGTTGGCCGGGGAGAAATCCACAGATACAAGGAAGCCGACCCGCAGGCGTACTTTGTGTACGTCAAGTGGTCGGGTGACGCAGTAGCTGTGGTTTTATCGCCAGCCAACTTTGCGGTACTGTTTTCGCATCTCGCTGTACATAAATCCTATGAGTTCTGCCATAACTTATCCGTAATTTATGTATTGCGTAAAGGAGGATAATTTATGGCTTTTTTCAAAATGTTCGCTGACTCCGCAAAGGAGCTGAAAAGTCTGCGCTGCCTCACAACTACGGCAGTTCTCATCGCACTGGATATTGCACTGAAATCCGTGAATATCAACATCACGGATGACACTAAGATATCCTTTGCATTCCTTGCACTGGCTTCCATTGGTATGCTGTTTGGCCCTACGGTCGGCTTTATCGCAGGCATCGTCACCGACCTCATCGGCATGATGCTGCCCTCCGCAGTAGGCGCATTCAACCCGCTGTTTACCATCGTAGAAGCAACAGGTGCCATGGTGTACGGAATATTCCTGTACAGAATGAAATATGTAAAGATCGAATGGAAAATGGGCAGCATATTGAAAAACTTCACTCATGTGTGGAGGATAATCGTAGCTAAAGCGGCTGTAGTCATTGTCTGCAATATTATTCTTAATCCCATTGCAATGGTGCTTTCTTCTTACTGGACATGGGAAACAGCTATTTTCGTTAAGATACCCGCAAGACTCATCAAATACGCTATCCAGACACCTATCGACTGTATACTTATGATACTGGTGCTGTTCCCTGTATTGTATGCATATAAGAGCATCTTTAAAAATCAGAACACAACAAGAACAGAAATGAAAGCATAAAGAGGTAAAAACATGAACAAGCTCGGCGTTATCGGCACAGGTAATATGGGTGCCGCCATCATAAACGGCGTAAAAGCAAGCGGCATGGATGTGGAGATCTGCGCCTATGACAAATTCTCGGACAAGCTGAGTACACTGCCTGTCACAGCCTGTGCAGACGAGATATCTGTAGTCAAGGCGTGCAAGTATGTGCTGCTCGCTGTAAAACCTCAGATGTTGGGCGAAGTGCTTGATACCATTGCTCCTGCAGTCACAGCGGAGACCGTATTCATCTCCATCTGCGCAGGAATATCTGCGGATTTTATCAGAAAGCACACTATACCCGAAGCTAAAGTCGTACTGGTAATGCCCAATACCCCCATGATGCTCGGCGTCGGCGCATCTGCTATGAGCTGTGACAACAGCGTTTCCGAGGAGGAGTTCGCTTTTGCACGCTCCGTTATCGGCAGCTGCGGCATCACAGAGGTCGTTCCTGTGGACAAGATGAAGGAAGTAATCGCCATCAACGGTAGCTCCCCTGCTTTCATCTACCTGTATGCAAAGGGCTTTGTGGACTATGCGGCAGAGGTCGGCATCGGCAAGGACGAGGCGCTGCGCCTGTTCTCTCAGACACTGATAGGCTCTGCTAAAATGCTCACCGAATCGGGAATGACCGTGGATGAGCTGATAAAGCAGGTATCCTCCCCCGGCGGTACGACCATCGCAGGTCTTGAGAAGCTGTACGAGGGCGACATCACAGGCGATGTAAGAAATGCCTGCGAAGCCTGCACAAAGAAGGCTTACGAGCTGGGACAGTAATACGTTATAAAAAGCAACACAACGAGGATGGTACGAAACGGTAACCATCCTCGTTTTTTCATCATGTGAACAAATCATATCGGTCAATACATGACAAATCAATTATTATATGCTATAATGATTACACAGACCGCCACGAAAGGATAAGGTATATTATGCTGCACAATGAAATATACAGGAACATGCAGGCTTGTTTTGTAGGTGTGAGAACTGATGCCTGCCGTTCAGGTGAATATGATAATAACAATATTAGAAAACTAACAGAACTGCGTGCAATTCTGGAATCTTATCCTGATGCAAAACACGAAATATTGATATATTGTATCGATACTCTGTTTGAAATCATCAATGAAGGCGATAACACAAAGATATTTGAATTTGCCGATGCAGTCCACAACATGCCCGAGATATGCATCGAAAACGGCAGGACCTTCAAGACGTTTTTCAGAGAGATCAAAGCCTTCCGCAAGAAATACGGGAAGCATTATTTCCCGTTCGCTGCCGCAAAGATATGAGAACACAATGAACAGATCACATCCACATCAGCCGCATGCAACCTGCGGCTATTTTTTATCGTCTATTTTATAGGTATAGTATATTTTAGCAAAAATTATGTCACCTTTTGACAATGAAAACTGTTTTATATAAGGGGGAAGTTTTTTGCCCCTTTTTGCACATCCTATTTGACAAAAAGGCACATAATGTGTATAATGAAAATGTATGCGTCCAAACGGGCGAAACACATCCACATATAGCCGTTTTACATGGATATTCAAGGACGATTATACAAATAGTAAAAAACATTTTGTATAAAAATCTTAAAAAAATCTGAAACTTTTTCAAAATAACCGCTGACTTCATTAATGAGGCGGATAAGCGAGGTGAGCTCCGCTTGGGAAAAATCGATATAGACACCTATTTTGACACCGTATACGCGGAGACTTTCAATGCTGTCTCCCGCTTTGTGGTAAGTCATGCCGCACGCTTTCAGGACGCTGAGGATATCGTCCAGAACGTGTATACCCGCTTCTACAAACGCCTTAAGGATAAGGGCTGCGATGATATCGACAATGCCGAGGCATTCGTAATAAACATCGCAAAATTCGAATGCAAGAGCTTTTTCTCAGGCTTCATCAAGCGCAGGGACAAGGTCATGAACATGTCGGATTTCGACGAGGAACAGACCACAGCGCTGGAAGCAGAGCTTTCAAGGGATCAGAAGAATCTTGAGGACATCATGTCGGATAAGATACTTGCAAAGCAGATCTTCGATGACATCATGAACGACGACGAGACCGTCGGCAAGATATTCTATCTGCATTTCGTCTGCGATATGAAGCTGGATGAAGTTGCAAAGAAGCTGGATATGAAGCTCTCAACAGTAAAGACTAAGCTTTACCGGACTATGGAACGCCAGAAGAAGAAGTTCGGTATATAATATATCAGGACTATCAGGAAAGGAGGTCGGCTTTGTGAATAAGAATGATTTTTATAAGCAGCTTATGAGCGAATATGCATTTGACGCTGAAAAGATCAGAGAAAATGCCAAGAAAGGCAGATTTGCGAAGCAGAAGATCTCCCCGATAGCTATCGGACTGACTGCGGCTGTAGCAGCAGTTACAGTTACTGTCGGCACCGTTGCCGTTTCCATGATAGATGACAGGCAGGGTGTTGACCTTGTGGGCAACAGCACCGCACTGTCCGCGCTCTCTCCCTCTGAGCGCATCCAGAACGCTATTGAGCAGCAGGCAAAGCTGCAGGACAGCGATGAGATGCAGAACGTTTTCGTGACTTTCGTACAGCCCATCAGCCCTGATGCTGTAAAGGCTGTTCTAACAACATATACCGATGACAATATCCCTGTAAAGGCTGTGTATCTGTCTGACGGCAGCAGGATAAGCGGCAGCAATGAAGTTGCAGCTGTATTCAGCTCCGATAAAATGATGAGCGGCGTTTACATCGAATGCGCAGGCGCTGTTATGGTGCAGCTTCAGCAGGATGCTTCCGTTGCTCTTGTTGAGATCATGACAGAAAGCGATTTCGATTCTGTAGTTCCGATCGACCCCGAGGATGTTGAGACTATAGAGATCACCATCCCCGATA
>JAZSEG010000232.1:0-11178 GCA_045531575.1 Oscillospiraceae bacterium
CTTGATAACCCAAGTGGTTTTCTCGCATATCCATTATAACATTTATTTTGAATTCTGGCGAGTATGTTTTGTTTTTTCTTCCCTTTTTGCTCATAAAAAATATGCACCTCCAAAAGTGTCTAACTTTTGGGGTGCATATCATTGTCAGAAATATCGCTTTTCTTGTTATTTTTGCAAGCTTGGGTCTGTGTTAAAAGTGGTAAATGGATGGTAAATTTACAGCTTTAAAACGCTGTAATGTCTTTTATATACGGATTTAGCGAAGTTGTTCAATCAACTGGAGTAATAGTCCTCTCAAATAATCAGTACGAATGACAGGTCCGCAATAATTGTGCTCGTTGTGAAACGCACAAACAAACTCATAATAAGAAGCAATTATCTCTCCGTTGCACTCGCTTTTAATAACATTGAATAGTCCATCTTTTTTCAATTTTTCAATCTCATTGTTGGCTGTTTCCCAGTACGCTAGATATTTCTTATGCATTTTGATCTTATGCTTATAATGCTCTCTCTCCTCAAGAGAATAATTAGATGAACTCATTCTTTTACTCATAATCTCTAGTCTTGATTCAGCATCCGAAAAGCTTCCGAGTAATCCATCTTCTTCATCAAGGTAATCCGCTTGCGTTTGTAGCATATCTACACTTGGAAGAGAGCTCAATAATTTATCATAATATACTTTTTTTCGCTCTCGTTCTTGCTGCAAAGTTTGATTTTTTCCTATCTTCCAAGCAATTATTATTGAGATGAGCGTAAGCAATGATCCGAGTAATGAGCCTATAAAGCTTATCCAACCATCCGCTGAAATTCTTGAAACAAAATCGTACATAATATAATATCCTCCATCAATTCTAATAATTTGTTGCAAGCTTGGGTCTGTGTTAAAAGTGGTAAATCAGTGGTAAAATCACAGCTTGAAAACGCCGTAATGTCTTTTATATACAGGCTTTAGAGAGGTTGGTTAGTGTACTGCCGTGGCAGACCATAAGTATCTTATACATAAGTGAAAATCCTCCTGAATTGCGATCTGCAGAGCAAAATTGAGCAGATCGTAGAGTATTTGTGGCTTTGATCGCAGTAAAAATCAGAGGTTTTATTACTGTCCTCACATAGGGATATTATATCATTATTGTGGGTGAAAGTCAATTTATCAACCGGATCACTACAGCCTTGAAAAAAGAAGATCCTCTTAACCTTTAATGGTCAAAGAGGAACTCTTTTCTTTTGAAAAAACTTATTGCAGCATTTTCTTTTGTTTACGGCTCACGAACATAAAGAAGCCTACGCAGAATAAGATCTGCACAACAGTTGATATCGGGGTGGCAAGTCCTATACGGAACAAGGAAACGGGAACGATCTTACTCATTATCCAGGAAACAGGCAGACGTACGCAGATGCCGCCAATTATACCCTGAAGCATAACGAAGGTGGTGTTGCCGCAGCCGTTGAAATAGCCTATAAAGCAGAACAGGAACGAAGTCAGGATACAGTCAAAGGCATAGGCTTTCAGATATTCAGCGGCAGGCTGAATGATCTCGGCATCCTTTGCGAATATATTTGCAAGCATATCGCCGTGGAAGAAGGTCATGTATCCCATCAAGATACCTATGGCCAAAGAAGACGCAATACCGCACCACAGAGCTTTTTTAGCACGTTCGGGCTTGGATGCGCCGATGTTCTGTGCCACGAATGCAGACATAGACTGCATAAATGCGGATGGAACCAGCATAATAAATACAACGACCTTTTCTGCTACGCCAACGCCCGCAGACTCGATCAATCCGATATCATTCACGATCGCAATGATCACAAGAAATGAAAAGCTGACCAGCAGATCCTGAAGAGCGATCGGAGCACCAA
Source organism: Oscillospiraceae bacterium (assembly GCA_045531575.1). Taxonomy (GTDB): domain Bacteria; phylum Bacillota; class Clostridia; order Oscillospirales; family Ruminococcaceae; genus CAG-115. Next base: position 1,861 of record JAZSEG010000232.1, read on the forward strand.
GCTTCAGGATCTTTTTGATATAGCCACCGTTCGGTCTGATGCATTTCAAAGAAAAGTCAAATGGCAGCTCTCTTTTGCGGATGATGATAAGCGAGAGAAATACACTCAGCGCCTGTGCAGCTATCGTTGCTATAGCAGCACCTGCCGCACCCATCTCGAAAACCGCTACAAGCAGCAGATCACCCAGAATATTGAATGCACATGCTATCGCTACAGTGATAAGCGGCATTTTTGAATCGCCGATACCTCTGAAGATGCTTCCCAGCAGATTGTAGGCAACGATGAATATCGTTCCTGCAGAGCAGATAACAACATATAATACAGTATCATCAAAGGCTTCTGCAGGGGCGTGCATAAGACGAGTGAATGCCGGAGCTGCAAATAGCATAGCAGCAGTGACCAGTACAGCAAATATACCAAACATACATATACCGCTGCCGATAATTTTTCCTGCCTCATCTCGCTTTTTTTCGCCTATTTTTCTGCCTACAAAAACAGTAAGTCCCATAGCAAGGCCTGTTATAACTACTGTAAGCGTCTGCATAATATGGCTGCCCGTGGATACGGCCGATACATAGACATCTGCAAGGTCGCCGCCGAACTGACCCACAACAAGCAGGTCAACAGCACCGTACATCGCCTGTAAAAACAACGCCAGCAGAACGGGCAGTGCAAAACGTATCAGCGGTGAAAATATTCGTCCTTCAGTAAAACTCGGTGAATTGTTCATTATATATGCCTCCTAAGCCCAAAAACACCGGACAAGACAGACCGCAAAGCAGTTGTCTTATCCGGCATTGTATATACGAATACAACCTCAACAGTATAGCATATTTCAGGAAAAAAGTCAATCCGGTTTTGATCTGATCATCGGTCACACAAACAGCCTGCATATTTGAAATGCAGGCTGTTGCTATGTACGGTTAGGAGTTTCGGTGCGGCTACGTTGATCTAATATGAATACCGAGGTGTGAAATACGCTGAAACAACGGCATTGAGCCGCATTACGGCGTAGCCGTTTTTAAAAATCTGTGAGCGCAGCGAACACAATAGTTCCTCATTTCTCGCTTCTCATTCCTGATTGATCTGAAACGCTCCGCGTTTCGAATTTGTTTTTGACGAAATCGCCAAGTTCTCTCAACCTTTTGTCGAAAAATTTTCAGCTAAAATTCACTTAAACCGTTTGCATTTTGTTTTGTTATATGGTATAATCTAATTTGTGTCAGTGTATTGACGAAAAGGAGGTATAAAAATATGTATCTTCCCAACGAAATAGAAAAGATCCTTGTTTCTGAGGACGAGATAAAGGCAAAGGTCTCTGAAATGGGAAAGATCCTCACTGAGGAGTATAAGGGCAGGAACCCCCTGTTCCTCTGCGTGCTGAAGGGATCCGTGGTGTTTTTCTCCGACCTTATCCGTGCGATGGAATGCCCGCTGGAGATCGACTTCATCCGTGCGTCCAGCTATGGCAGCGGAACTGTCAGCGGCGGCAAGGTGAACTTCTCCGTCGGCGCTCATGTAGAGATCGAGGGCAGGGATGTGGTGCTGGTTGAGGATATCCTCGACACCGCAAGGACTCTTTACACCGTAAAGAACGAGATGCTGCGCAGCAATCCTGCATCGCTGAAGATAGTTACTCTGCTTGACAAGCCTTCCAGACGTGTCGTGAAGGGCTTTACTGCGGATCATACAGGCTTCGCCATCGAGGATCATTTTGTTGTTGGCTACGGTCTTGATTATGCAGAGCGTTTCAGAAATCTCCCTTATGTGGGAATACTGAAGTCTGAGGTTTATTCGTAAGCATACATATTTTATGGCTTACTGCAAAATATAAACAAAGTAATTTCCCGTATATGGAAAGGCGGTTTAAATGCAATCTAACAAATTCAAAGGCATAATCATTTACTTTATCGTTATCTTCCTGCTGATATTCGGACTGGTTTCCGTGCTGAATATGGCGGACAGAACAGGTCAGAAGACCACTCCTTATTCTCAGGTCATCGCAGAGTTCGATAATCTGAATGTTTCAGAGTACATGCTGGATCTCGGCAGCGGCGACCTTGCGTACAAGCTCAAGGGCGATACCGAGTACAGGTCATACAGCGTTCCGAATGTGAACATCTTCCTGAATGACATCAATACAGGCTACACCGAAACAGGCGAGCTTGCCACCTACCGTGTTCGCTACAACGAGGTAAACGAGGTGAAGCTGGTGGAGGATTACATCCCCATCGCTGATAACACCTTCCTCACAAGCATCCTGCCTTATCTGCTGCTTATCGGCATCATGATAATCTTCACTGTAGTTATCATGCGTTCTTCCGCAGGCGGCGGCAAGATGAGCAACTTCTCCAAGGCGAATATCCGTCAGCAGAGCGGCAAGAAGGTGACCTTCAACGATGTTGCGGGCGCTGACGAGGAAAAGCAGGAGCTTATCGAGATCGTTGACTTCCTGAAGAATCCCGGAAAGTACCGTGAGATCGGTGCGAGAGTTCCCAAGGGCGTGCTGCTCGTAGGCCCTCCCGGAACGGGTAAGACACTGCTTGCCAAGGCTGTTGCAGGCGAGGCGGGTGCTCCCTTCTTCTCCATTTCGGGTTCTGATTTCGTTGAGATGTTCGTCGGCGTTGGTGCATCCAGAGTGCGTGATCTGTTCGATCAGGCGAAGAAGCACACTCCCTCCATCATCTTCATCGATGAGATCGACGCTGTCGGCAGACGCAGTGGGGCAGGTCTCGGCGGCGGTCATGACGAGCGTGAGCAGACCCTGAACCAGCTCCTTGTTGGGATGGACGGCTTCACCGAGAACGAAAACATCATCGTAATGGCGGCGACCAACCGCCGTGATATCCTTGATCCTGCGCTGCTGCGTCCCGGTCGTTTTGACAGACAGATCACCGTAAACTACCCTGACATCAAGGGCAGAGAGGAGATCCTGAAGGTACACACCAGAAACAAGAACATCGGCCCCGATGTGGATCTCAAGACCATTGCAGCCACCACCGCAGGCTTTACAGGTGCGGATCTTGAAAACCTCGTGAACGAGGCTGCGCTGCTTGCAGCGAGAGAGAACCGCAAGGCTGTTACACGAAAGGACATCGAGGAGGCTACCATCAAGGTGGTGGCAGGTCCCGAAAAGAAGTCCAGAGTGATCGACGAGGAGGATAAGCGCATCACTGCTTACCATGAGGCAGGTCACGCTGTTGTTACGATGTTCTGCCCCACTCAGGATAAGGTACACCATGTATCTATCATCCCGAGAGGCATGGCGGCAGGCTTCACCATGCATCTTCCCGAGAACGACAACCGTCATGTCTCCAGAACTCGCATGAAGGAGCAGATCGTTGTGCTGCTGGGCGGACGTGCCGCAGAGAAGATCGTGCTTGACGATATCTGCACAGGCGCATCCAACGATATCGAGCGTGCAACAAACGTTGCAAGGGATATGGTAACGCGCTACGGCTTCTCCGAGAAGCTCGGCACCATCATGTATGGACAGGATAACGACGAGGTGTTCCTTGGCAGGGATTACTCTCACGGCAGGAACTACTCCGAAAACATCGCCGCACAGATCGATGACGAGGTGCGTGCTTTTGTCGAGGAGGGCATGGAGAGAGCAGAATCCATCCTCACGGAACACAGAGATCTGCTTGAAAAGTGCGCTCAGTATCTTATCAAGCATGAGAAGATCGATGGTCCTGCGTTCTACGATCTGATGGAGGGCAGGATGGATCTCGACGGCAACAAGATCGTCCTTGATGCGGAAGAGCCTGCACAGGAAGCTTCTGCTGAGCCTGCAGAGGAGACTATCATCGCTCCCGATGCAGACGGCGAGGAATAAAAACGAACAAAGATCCGTCACACGGCACATCCGTGGGGCGGATTTTTTGAGGTATACGGAGGTAATTATATTGTCACTTGAGTTTATAGACGAAGCTCCCTCTTTAGAGGAATACAAGGAGATGCGCAGGCTGGTGAACTTCATGGTGCTGTCCGACAGGATAGCTTCGAATGTTCTGAACAACGCATATCACATCACTTGCGTAAGGGATAACGGAAGATGTATCGGCATGATAAGAGTGCTGTCCGATGGCGGATATGCGAATTTCATTACGGATGTAATCGTCATTCCCGAGTACCAGCACAGGGGTATCGGCACACAGCTGATGCACCGCACTATGGATTACATGCGTTCCACACTGGAGGAGGGCGAGAAGATAGCACTGTATCTCATGTCCGCTACAGGCAGAGAGCCATTCTATCGTCAGTTCGGCTTCAGGGATCGCCCCAATGAGCTGCTCGGAGCAGGTATGAGCCAATGGTTGGTTAAATGACCGAAGGTCATTTAACCGACTTTTCCGTTTCCAATTCCCCTTGAGGGAATTGGATTTTGCTGCGCAAAACCACTCCAAAGTAATCAGCCTGAGTAACGATATTAAAGTGCGGAGCAATTATTTAACTAGCTTTGTTCGTTCGCCGACGGAGGGTCGGCGATTTCCTTCGGAAACCGGGACAAAGTAATGTAGATCTCCTATTAAAATGTGACGGAGGGCATTTAACCGACTTTTCCGTTTCCAATTCACCTTAAGGGAATTGGATTTTGCTGCGCAAAACCACTCCAAAGTAATCAGCTTGCGTGACGGTATTGGTATGCGGAGCAATTATTTAACTAACTTTGTTCTTTTTCCGACGGAGGGTCGGAAATTTTGCTTCGCAAAACCAGAACAAAGTCATGTAGCTCTCCTATTAAAATGTGACGAAGGTCATTTAACCGACTTGCGTAACGGTATTGGTTTGCGGAGCAATTATTTAACTAGCTTTGTTCGTTCGCCGACGGAGGGTCGGCGATTTCCTTCGGAAACCCGAACAAAGTAATGTAGATCTCCTATTAAAATGTGACGGAGGGCATTTAACCGACTTGCGTGACGGTATTGGTATGCGGAGCAATTATTTAACCAACTTTATTCCTTGCCCGATGCGGGGTATGGAGTTTTTGAGCCACATTACGGCGCAGCCGTTTTGAAACACATCCGACGAAGTCGGATACATTAATTCCTCATTCCTAATTCCTAATTCCTCATTATAATATCTGTTGACAAATCCGCTGTTGTGTGCTATTATATAAAAGTATAGAAATATGTCGTATTCCGATCGGATACGGCCGGAAATCATAGTTTGTGAGGTAATATTATGGAAAGATTTTGTCATAAGTGTGGCTCTCTTGTAAGCGGTGGCGGAACATTCTGCCCTCTCTGCGGTGCGAGCATGGAGGTTGAGGGCACAGCAAACAGTGTTGATCTGTCCAAGCCTGTAGCTCCCACATACGCAAACGGTGATGTGCTCCCCAACGGTGATGGCACAATGGGAATGGCTACTCCTCAGCAGCAGGTGCATACTGCAGGCGGAATGGGCTATGCTAATACAGCAGCCTCCACTCCCGTAAACGGATATCAGCAGCCCGCAGGCTATTCTCAGCCTAACACCAATACAGCACAGTATCCTCAGGGCGCTCCTATCGTATACAACAACTATAACACCCCTAATACCCCTGCACCCAACTTTATGACCACTGGTCAGTGGATGCTCACTTCCCTTATCCTCGGACTTGTAAGCTGCATACCTGTTATCGGCTTTATCGGTTATCTCGTTATCATGCTGGTATGGGCATTCGGTGATACACAGCGTATTGACAGAAAGAACTGGGCAAGAGCTTCCCTTATCTGGATGCTTATTGCTGTAGGTATCGTAGCAGTTTTGTTTATCGTGCTTCTTGTAGCAGGTATCAGTATTGCAGATGCGATAGGAAACAGCTATTACTATTGATAGGTAAATATGTCAGAAAACAAAGCGATCATCATCACGGGCCATTACGGCTCGGGCAAAACCAATATTGCGGTGAACCTTGCGGTGGATCATGCCGACAGGGGAGAGAAGGTCTGCGTTATCGATCTCGATATCGTGAATCCCTACTTCCGTACAGCGGACTTTGGTACGCTGTTTGAGGAAAAGGGTATCTATCTTGTAGCGCCGCAGTATGCAAACACCAATCTGGATATCCCGTCTCTCGGCTTTGATATGGCGGCGCTGCTGCGCGGCTATGACAGGGTCATTGTAGACGTGGGCGGAGACGACGCAGGCGCTATCGCACTGGGTCAGTATTCCACTATATTAAAGAACTTCGGCTACGAGATGCTGTATGTCGTGAACAGCTACCGTTTCCTCACCTCAACTCCCGAGGAAACACTGGAGCTGCTGCGCGACATCGAGCTGGTCTCCAACCTGAAAGCGACAGGCGTGGTGAACAGCTCAAATCTCGGACTGGAGACCACTGCGGAGGACATCCTGCGCTCTATGGAGTATGCAAGAGCTTCTGCGGACGCTGCGGGTCTGCCACTGGTATTCACCGCCGCAATGAAGGGACTTGAAGTCCCCGATACAAAACCCGTTGAGGTCTATGTAAGACCGTTTTGGGATAATGAGGAATGAGGAGTGAGGAATGAGGAATTAATGTATCCGACTTCGTCGGATGATATCAAATGACGGCTTCGCCGTAGCGTTGATTTTCCTTGTTCAGCAGCATAAGCGGCATTGGAATAAGTCTCCGAAGGGGACACCGAAATTCCTCATTCCTAATTTCTAATTCCTAATTAAATACAAAAGAAGGAGCAGAACTATGGCAAAGATGAATGTTGCATTCGACGTTTGTAAGGGCTGCGGTCTGTGTGTTACCGCCTGTCCCAAGAAGATCGTCGAGATCCAGCAGGAAAAGCTGAACAAAAAGGGCTACCATACCGCTGTCTGCATTGATAACGACGCTTGCGTCGGCTGTGCACTCTGCGCTATGATGTGTCCTGACTGCGCAATTACAATTAGCGGAGGTGACAAGTAATGGAAAGAAAGCTTATGAAAGGTAACGAGGCTCTCGCAGAGGCTGCCATCAGAGCAGGCTGCAAGTGCTTCTTCGGTTATCCTATCACACCTCAGACCGAGATCTCCGCATACATGTCCAAGAGAATGCCCAAGGTTGGCGGCGTGTTCCTGCAGGCTGAGTCCGAGGTTTCCGCTATCAACATGGTATACGGCTGTGCAAGCTCGGGTATCCGCTGCATGACATCCTCTTCCTCTCCCGGAATCTCCCTGAAGAGCGAGGGTGTATCCTACATAGCAGGTGCTGATCTGCCCTGCGTTATCATCAACGTTATGAGAGGCGGCCCCGGTCTCGGCGGCATTCAGCCCTCTCAGGCTGACTACTGGCAGGCTACAAAGGCGCTGGGTCACGGCGACTTCCAGCTGCTCGTATTCGCTCCCTCTAGCGTTCAGGAGATGGCAGATACAGTAACCAAGGCGTTCGACCTTGCTGATAAGTACAGAATGCCCGCTCTGATCCTCGCAGACGGTCTGCTGGGTCAGATGATGGAGCCTGTTGCTGTCGAGGATGTTGAGATCGCATTCGGCGATGGCTCCGATAAGGAGTGGGCTGCAAGAGGCCACAAGAACGAGAGAAAGCACAACATCTCCAACTCCCTGTATCTCAAGCCTGATGAGCTTGAAGACCGCATCGTAGAGCGCTTCAAGAGATATGATGAGATCAAGGCTACCTGCACCGAGGGTGAGAGTTATCTCACTGAGGACGCAGATATCGTTATCACCGCATACGGCTCCACTGCAAGAATTGCAAAGTCCGCAGTTGATTCCGCAAGAAAGATGGGCATTAAGGTTGGTCTGTTCCGCCCCATCACCCTCTGGCCGTTCCCCGTTAATGAGCTGAACGCCGCTTGCGCAAACGCTAAGGATGTGCTTTGCGTTGAGATGTCCATGGGTCAGATGATCGAGGATGTAAAGCTCGCACTGAACTGCAGCAAGAACGTTGAGTTCTTCGGCAGAACAGGCGGTATCATCCCCAAGCCCGCTGAGATCCTCGCAAAGATCGTTGAAATGACACAGAAAGGAGCAGAGTAATGCCTGAATTCAAGAAACCTCATGCGCTTACAGATGCGCCTCTGCATTACTGCCCCGGCTGCACCCACGGTATCATCCACCGTCTGGTTGCCGAGGTTATAGATGAAATGGGTATCGAGGGAAGCACCGTTGGTGTGGCTCCCGTTGGATGCTCTGTAATGGCTTATGATTACTTCGCCTGCGATATGATCGAGGCTGCCCATGGTCGTGCGCCCGCAGTTGCTACAGGCGTGAAGCGTGCAAATCCCGATACATTCGTATTCACTTATCAGGGTGACGGCGACCTGGCTGCTATCGGTACTGCTGAGATCGTTCACGCAGCTACAAGAGGCGAGAACATCACCGTTATCTTCGTAAACAACACCACCTACGGCATGACAGGCGGTCAGATGGCTCCCACCACACTGCCCGGTCAGGTTACCCAGACAACTCCCTACGGCAGAAACACCAATGTTGAGGGATTCCCCATCAGAGTGTGCGAGATGCTCTCCACCCTGAGCGGCGTTGCACTGGCTGAGCGTGTTACAGTTGCTGATCCTGCGAACATCCGCAAGGCTAAGGCAGCTATCCGCAAGGGCTTTGAGTTCCAGAAGAACAAGCAGGGCTTCTCCATTATCGAAGTTCTCTCCACCTGTCCCACAAACTGGGGCAAGTCGCCTGTTGATGCTATCGCATGGCTGAAGGAGAACATGATCCCCTACTATCCTCTCGGAGTTTATAAGGAGGGCGCAATCAGATGATGACAGAAACAATCCTCGCAGGCTTCGGCGGTCAGGGTATCCTGTTCGCAGGTAAGATGCTTGCTTACTTCGGTCTTATGGACAGCAAGGAAGTTTCCTGGCTGCCTTCCTACGGTCCCGAGATGCGCGGCGGTACAGCTAACTGCTCCGTTTGCATCAGCGATGAGGCTGTAGGATCTCCTCTTGTAACTGAGCCTGACGTGCTGATCGTTATGAACGGCCCCAGCTACGACAAGTTCATCAATGACGTTAAGCCCGGCGGTATCGCTATCATCGACAGCACTCTCATTGAGCAGAAGTGCGAGCGTACCGACATCAAGTGCTTCTACGTTCCCTCCACTCAGATGGCGGACGAGAGCGGCTTAAAGGGTATGGCTAACATCATCCTTATCGGAAAGCTCATCAAGGAGACAGGCATTGCCTCCGATGAAGTAATCCGCAAGGCACTGGAGAAGATCATTCCTCCCGCAAAGGCTCAGCTTATCGACAAGAACCTCGCAGCAATCGAGCTTGGCAAGAACGCATAATACATACGGCGCTGGGCTTACGCTCGGCGCTGTCTTTTTTGAATGAGGAATGAGGAGTGAGGAATGAGGAATTTATGTGTCCGACTTCGTCGGAC
>JAZSEG010000011.1:0-13435 GCA_045531575.1 Oscillospiraceae bacterium
AGGAACAGTTTGATTGCGTCCATAGCCGCACGGAAATTCAGCGCAACAATAACGATGAAAAGCACGCAGTTGATAACATTCTGCCACAGTCCGTACTCCATGAACATAACAGAAACAGCCATTCCTGCAACAAGGGCAAGATTGATGAAAGTCTTGCGATAGTTTATCTTCATGTAGAGATACTTTCTCGTGTCAATGACTCTGTACACGAACACGATGATATAGCTTGCAAGCGTCGCGATAGCAGCGCCGATAACGCCGATGGTCTTGAGCAGTATGAGATTCAGGATGATGTTTGTCACCGCTCCGATAAGGGAGGATGCAAAGCAATGTGTGGTCTTGTTGCTCGCCTCGTAGATACTTCCCATAAAGTTGGATGAACACTGGAACAGCACCGCACCCAGCAGACAGGGAACATAGAAATACGCAAACTCGAAGCCCTCGCTGCCAAAGAACGGCATGATTATCGGTCGCAGCACCAGCATGATTCCCGCAACTGCAATGAACATGACCGTCTGCATCATGCTGAACACGTTGGAGTAGAAGTTTGAGATGGTGCGGGAGTTTCTTTCGGTTATCGCAGACATATGCCATGCCTGCAGGAAGATTCCCACCACGATGGATGCGAGGTTCGGGAACTTGTATGCGAAGGAGTATACGCCGTTTGCATCGCTGCCGTAGATAGCCGTTACCATAAAGGTATCAGACACATTGATTATCCACCACATGATGGTCGTGGGCATAAGCGGGATGCTGTATCTCAGCATTGCAGAGCGCAGCATCTTATCATTTCCGAGAGGACGGTAATCACGATGCAGCTTTGCGGTAATACTGAGGAATATGATCGAGATAAGGTCTGCAAGGGATACCGACAGAACATAGCCGAGAACCCCCATCTTGAACACGCCGAGGAACAGCAGATTCAGCAGGACGTTTGAGAGCGTCGTCAGCATACCGTCAACAGCATACAGCTTGACTCTTCCCTGAGATCGCACATATATGCTGCACACGCCCTTGATGCTGCCCGTGCAGACATACATGAACATCAGCCACTGGTAGCCATCAAGCATCTCAATAAAGCCGATGAGCGGCACGAACGCTGAGAACACCACAAGTCCCACCACAGCTATATTTATGCCGATGGAGAAAACGTGCTTGTTGTTATTTCCCTTGTCCAGACCATAGCGAAGCACGCCCTCACTGATGGAGAGCGTAACCACAGATATTAACAATGCAGAGGCGTTGATGATATTGTTCACATCACCGAAGCCGCCTGTACCCAGCATGCTCGTGTAGAACTTCAGCATGAAGTACACAAGCAGCTTGGAGCCGAACTGACCTATCGCAAGAACGATGGTGTTGTTCGCCAGTCTCTGGTATTTGTTCATAGGGTCTGTTATCTTCTTCTTTGTTTATTTTTATTTATCACGAAGTTCTGAAAAGAACCTCGTCAGAATGTCGCCGCAGCGGTCTGCCATTACTCTGCTGCGCACGAAAGGTATGTGCGTGAACTTCTCATCGAAAAGGCACGCTACAGAGGAGCAGGCGCCGTTCTTGTCGTCAAAGGCGCCATACACCACTCTTTTCAGCCTTGAATTCATTATCGCTCCCGCACACATAGGGCAAGGCTCCAGTGTGACATACAGCGTACAGCCTGTGAGCCGCCAGCTGCCCAGCTTCTTAGCTGCCTGCTCGATGGCAAGCACCTCAGCGTGCGCTGTGGGGGACATCAGCTGCTCACGCAGATTGTAGCCCTCGCCGATGATCTCCCCCTCGGGAGATACGACTATTGCACCGACGGGTATCTCGCCCAGAGCATACGCCTTTTCGGCAAGCTCCAGAGCCTTCAGCATGTATTCCTCGTCTATCGTCATGGCTTGATGCGGATAACGGACTGAGCTATAACGGTAAGAGCCAGCCAGCCAAGATTATATACTGCAATGTAGAATGCATTCAGCATATCGAAATAGTTGAAGCCCTCAGTGCTGAAATACGGAGACACAGAGGATGTGGGATCGAATGTGCCTGCAATGCTGTAGTTTCCGAAGAAAGCAAAGATGAACACCAGCAGGATGCCCAGTGCAACGCCTGCGATCTGCATAGCACAGCCGAGCTTCACCTTCTTATAAATATCCTTGGAGCCGTTGATGGCAGCTGCAAAAGAGGAGAATGTGCCGTCGCAGGATACCGCCGCGCTGCCCTTGGAAACGTACTTGGTGCGCTCCTCAAACTCGTCATGAGCCTCATACGGGATGATGCGCACGCTCTCGCTGCCGATATCGAACAGCTCGCCGATCACGCCCTCGGTTATCATGCCGTCAACAGTCTTTATGATAAGGCTTACGCCGTTCTTTGCGAGTTTTTCAACGTGTCTCTTCACCTGAGAATTAGCAGTCAGCTGTACGAAGAACAGCATGCACACCTCGCCGCCTACAGCAAGATATACGACCTCGTCGTTGTTCTTGTTTACCGCAGCTTCCTTTTTAGCCTCGGGAACAGCAACGCCGTGGGACTTCATGTGGTCACGATTGCCCAGCAGCACACGTCTGCTGCCTATCCAGCCCATCACGCCGAGATTGCTCTCGTATACGCAGTTGCTCACCTGCTTCAGCAGAGCGGACTTGTAGTTCAGCATATTGAAGAATGCATCCGCAAGCACGCTGTCAGCGCTTACGGCAAGGCTCGCCGCATAGATGATAGCGTCGTCTATCTGAATGTGCTGTGTACCCTTTGAGCCGTTCTTGTTGTAATCCCAGATGTTGTTTACCTTTACGGAGTTCACAGGGAACAGCGCCTTCGCCTCAACAAGGATGGCGGAAGTCTCGTTGACATCCTCAACTGCGCTGTAGCCCAGAACAGATGCGCTCTTTGCTGTGAGCGTTTTGGAAGCTATCAGCATGGGCAGCATAACGATCAGCGAGCCGCTGAAGGTCGCTCCCACCGCAAATACTGCCGAAGCTGTGGTAGCTCCCAGAGCCACATTCTCCCACACATAGTTGCTGACAGACATGAAATATGTCATCAGGCCGCCGCCGATACCTGCAACCAGTACCACAGGAGTGAGCCAGCGTGCAACACGGTCGGAAACATCCTCACAATAGGTGGAGATGATGAAATCGCAGAGCAGCTCGGTCTTTCTCATGGATGCAACCACGGGAATGCCGATGCCTGTGCCTCTTGCCAGCTTATCTGCGCCGTCGTCGCTGAGGCACTCAATGAAGTACTTGCCTCTGTCGCCGGAAATGAATGCGAAATTGTTCTGCGCAGCCTTGACAGTGCAGAGCTTGGCAACAGTATTGAAGCACAGTGTGCCGAGAGATACTATAAGATAAAGATGCGCATTATCGGTCACCAGCATGGAAGGCTCGGTGAGATAGATTATGATAGCGATAATTGCACCGCAGTGAGCAAATGCACAGAGAGTATCGCCGTCAGGCTTCAGCTTCACAAGTCTTGAAAGACCGTTTGTGATAACGCTGGAGCATGCGCCGAAGCTCAGGATTCCCAGCGTAAGATTCGTTACAAGGAATTTTTCAACATTGAACTTGTTGCAGAGACCTGAAAGTATCGGAACGCCCTCGGCATTCAGTCTGAACACAACACCTGCGATAAGTGCCGCCATAAGCAGCACCACCAGCAGCATCAGTCTGCCGATAAGTCCCTTGGAAGCACGTCTGAGACGATCTACGATAACGTTCTCGTCGTCGAGATCGATAACTTCCTCTTCCTCGTCATCGTACAGTTCCTCATCCTCACCTGCGGATTCTACCTCATCGTCGATATCCTCCAGCATGAAGTTTGCGATCCTTCTCTTCTTGCGGGCAGCAAGCTCATCCGCTTCACGGATAGCCTGCACGGGATCTCTGCCTGCAATGACGCCTGTATCAATCAGCTGCTTCTCATAATCGATATTGAGCGCATGAGGCGGCAGCTGAGCAGGATCGGTTATATTGGTGAGCGTTACTGTTCGTTCCGCTTCGATGCTCTTTTCACGTTGCTCCTTCAGCTTCTTGTTGAGAGAAGCCACCAGTGCGTCATTACTGCGGCGTTCCTTGATGGAGGAGTATTCCTTTACATCATCATCTTCCTCACGAGCAGAAGACACGGGCTGCTGCAAAACACCTTCAACGCCCTTGTTCTTCTTGCGTGACACCGCAGGAGCATATTCCTTCACACGCTCCTCGCCACCCGAAAGGCGCTTGAGATCGTTGCCTGCCACCGCCAGAGTATCACCTGTGACAGTCTCGGCGCTCTTGATCTCCTCAGCAGCCTTTGCACGGGATGCCATAGGATTTATGGAATCCAGCAGCTCATCAGGGCTTTCAGCCGCCATATCAGCTTCGAGCAGTGCACGGTTGATCTCATCGATACGCTGCTGCTTGCGGATCTGCTGGGTGTTTGTTGTAACAAGGTCTCCCCTTGTGTGGAAGATGATATCGTCATCCTCGCCTGATACTTCAGGCTTCACATAGGGCTGTACATACTCGCTCTGCGATTCCACATACTCGCCCTCGGGGCGCACGATATCATGCTCCTCGGTAACAAACAGCCTTGCCGCATCCTCAGGGGACGCAAGCTCCGCTGTAAATCCGCTGTGTGCGAGAGATTCATCTGTCTCTTCAGGCTCAGCCTCGGGCGGAACCTCCATCAGCTCTTCTTCAAGCTTCTTTGCGGCAGCTTCAAGCTTGCGCAGGCGCTCCTCCTCTGCGGCACGCTCCGCTTCTATGCGGCGGCGTTCCTCTTCCTCGGCTGCCTTCTGCGCTTCCTTTTCACGGCGACGCGCTTCAGCCTCAGCCTTTACACGCTCCTGCTCTTCACGACGGTGCTGATCCTCAGCCTGCTTCATGGCAGCCTTGTGCTTCTTGCGCTCCGCGGCAATAGCTATCTCCTCTGCCCTGCGCTTTGCTTCACGCTGCTCCTCTTTCTCCTCAGCGGCGATATCCGCTTCAGTGCGGCGCTTTATGCCTGAGCTGCGCATTGCCTGCTCAAGCTCGTTTCCGCCGATTATCTCGGTTATGCTGACGGATGCGTCGGAGGATCTGTGGCTGTCGCTGGGATCCCTTTTCCGATCTATCTCCGCCAAAATATCATCAATATTGTAATCAGACATGTTAGCTCTCCTAATCAGTTACGATGCTTTACAACTTCATACATAAGTATTCCCGCCGACACGGATGCGTTCAGCGAGTTTATTTTGCCGTTCATCGGCAGTGAGAGGATCATATCGCAGTTCTCGCGGACAAGCCGTCCGAGGCCGAAGCCTTCCGAACCAACTACCACAGCAACGCCGCCTGAAAGGTCAGCCTTGTCATAGGGAGTACCGTCCGCCTCCATGCCATATACCCAGATATTCTCCTTTTTAAGCTGCTTTATGGTATCTACAAGGTTTGATACCCTTGCCACCTTCATCCACGCCGCCGCACCTGCGGAGGTCTTGAAAACGGTAGCATTCAGCGATGCGCTTCTGCGCTTAGGTATGATGACGCCGTCTGCGCCTGCAGCTTCCGCTGTACGGATGATAGCGCCGAGATTGTGGGGATCCTCGATCTCATCCGCAATAACGATGAACGGAGGCTTGCCCTTCTCCTGCGAAACTGCGAGTATCTCCTCCACAGTGGAGTAGGACGCAGCTGCAAGATACATCGCAACACCGCCGTGCTTCTGCGTACCAGTCATGGCGGTGAGCTTTTCGTCGCTCACTTCCTTGATGACAGCGCCGCTCTTCTTCGCCAGCGGAATGATCTTGCCGAGGGATATTCCCTTCTGCACATATAACGTATCCACTTCCGCACCGGAGTTCAGAGACTCTGTAACGGAATTCTTGCCGTATATCAGCTTAACTTCAGTTTCTTTTTCCATAGCATTCCCTTTTTATATTAATATAGTAACAGTAGACATTCATACTCCATTGTAGTATAGCATATTTTCTAAAATAATGCAATACGTTGTGGCAGGATTATTCTAAAATTCCTGTGATATTTTCTCGCATCTGCATTAAATCTCCGTACCATGAATATTGTATATCATCATATCAAAGGAGGTATGTCGATGCTTACACTCAGGAAAAAGCCTACGGCGCAGCAGCTTCTTCAGCAGCGGTTTTCACACGAATACACCGAGCTTACGGAGCAGCTCGCTCAGATACGCACGAATTTCGATCACGCCACCGAGCCTGATGCGATCGATGCACTGATATATGAAGAAAATTCCACCCTTGCAAGACTATCCCTGCTATATAAGGAAGCAAGGGCGTCAGGAGTGACTTTAGAGGTGTATGAGCAGAAAAAGTAAAAATAATTAAATTTTTTTGAAAAAAGTGCTTGACAAACCAAAACACTTGTGATATAATAAACAAGTCGTCAAGGCAAGGGTCTTGAAAGACAGAATAAATGCGAGTGTGCTGGAATAGGCAGACAGGCTAGCTTGAGGTGCTAGTGTCAGATCTGACGTGTGGGTTCAAGTCCCGTCACTCGCACCATAAAAAAGCGTTCCATTGGAGCGCTTTTTTAGTATGTAAATATATTTTAGTCGGATAAAATATAGCAGAAATTCTGTCGTACCATCAGGTATCGGTGGAATTTTTCTATTTTAGGCAAAGAAGTTTTATATAATAAAAATCGTTCAGTCGGGTGTGGTCTGCACACCTGCAGAGGAGTACGAATATGGCAAAGACCTACGACCTGACACAAGGCAAAGTATCAAAGCTGATACTGACCTTCTATTTCCCCATGCTGTTCGCAAACCTGCTGCAGCAGGTGTACAATCTTGCGGACACCGCTATCGTCGGCAAGGGTCTCGGAGATAACGCACTTGCCGCAGTCGGCAATATGGGTTCGCTGACATTCTTTATTATAGGTTTTTCGGTGGGGCTTACGAACGGATTTTCCGTATCCATAGCACAAAGCTACGGCGCAAAGGACTTCGAGCGCCTGCGCAGGAGCGTTGCCTCCTCGATCACGTTAGGCGCATTAATAACCCTGTTGCTGACCGTACTGAGCATAGCATTCCTGAAAAGCGTGCTGGTGCTTCTCGATACGGATCCTGTCATAATCGGCGACAGTCTGCTGTACGGCTACATACTCTTCGGCGGCCTTATCACCACTATAGCATATAACCTCTGCTCTGCCGTTCTGCGAGCATTGGGCGACAGTAAAACTCCGCTTATTGCCATCATAGCGTCCTCTATCGTAAATGTCGGACTTAACTGCCTTACCGTTTTCGTGATGAAAACAGGCGTTGAGGGTCCTGCCGCAGCAACACTGATCGCACAGGCAGTATCTGCAGCAATCTGCTTCGCTAAGCTGAGAAAGATCGATTTTCTGCGTCTTTCCGCATCTGATTTCAGACCAAACGCCGAAATGTATGCAGACCTTATGAAGAACGGCAGCGCTATGGCTCTGATGAACTCTATCACAGCGGTGGGCGCAATGGTGGTGCAGTACTACGTCAACGGTCTGGGTCTTGCCTACACCACAGCATACTCCGCATGCATGAAATATCTCAATCTCTTTATGGATCCTGCCTGCACAGCAGGCTTCACAATGTCCTCCTTTGCAAGCCAGAATTACGGTGCGAAGAAATATTCCCGCATCATGGACGGACTGAAGGTGTGCCTTTCTATCGCATTGGTGACATATCTGCTGTTCGGCTCTGTTATGGTATTCGCGCCACGCACTATAGCAGGCTTTATGCTCAACGGCGCCGATACTATTGAGATAGCCGCACAGTATCTGCCCGTATGCGGCGTGATGATATTCGCTGTGGATTTCCTTTTCGTTTTCAGAAGCGGCGTTCAGGGTATGGGATATCCGTTCATCCCGATGTGTTCCGGCATTGCAGAAATGGTGATGAGAGTGGGCGTTATCGTGCTGTTCATAGGACAATTCGGTTTCCTTGCTACAGCATACGCAAGCATATCCGCATGGATAGCCGCACTGCTGCTCAACAGTATCGCATTCTTCATAATACTCGGCAGACGTATGAAGGAGGAAAAAAGCGCAAATTCATCCAACGCATGGCTGCCGTAAAGTTCATTATAAGCTTTACACATAAGGAACATTTATCTGACCATAGCATTCGCCTCATGACCCGTGAACAGGTTACGGTATTATCACAAAAACTCAATTGGGATCGTTCTGATAGCGATCCCTTTTGTTTTTTATCACATATCACAGCAAACCAAAATCAAAAATGACACACTTATTGTATTGACATCTGACAATATATAGGATATAATCAAATTAATATAATAAACTATATTATGGAGGTGCGCTGTGAAAAAGCTGAGCAAGGATATGATCGCAATAATCATCACAACGATACTGTATATTCTGACCTTTGCCATAATCGCCGTCTATTATTGCTCCGTTAAAAACGAAAGTAAGAACCTGAAAGAGGTTCAGCTTTCATCAGGTACATTCGACGGAGAAAAATACTCACTTTCGGATTTCAATGTAAAGATCGGCCCTCGCGGCGGAGATTCAGGCGCATGGCTGAAGGATCCTATCCTGGACGAATCAGGCAACGAACTCCACGGCCCCAGCGTGGGAATCATATACGAGATAGTCGTCAACAACACAAGCGATGCAATAATCACCGACTGGACAGCTGATGTGTATATGCCCGAATTCATGTGGCTGAACAACGGCTGGAACGGCAAGCTCGAATTCTATCAGACCACCACCGGCAAGGAGCTCGTCCAGCTTATTGACCTGAGAGAATACCAGAGCGTCGAGATCGAGCTTGACTACTATATAGACCACACAGGCCCGATGATACCACTCGACACAGGTGACAGATTCACTTACAGGCCAAGCAAGGCGGACAACGAATATCCGCTTGAGCCCGTAATCGAAGGCGAAGAAGTGAATGATTCCGCAATAGTCGGCTTTATCATTTATGTACCCGATCAGGGGCTTGACTACGCCCCCGTTTTTGATAACGTGGTGTTCAGATATCATCTCAGCAGGAACGCATGGTCAGACCCGATATTTATTTTCCTTGTTGGCCTTGATATCCTGTGGCTGGTGCTGATAATCGGTCTTGTTATGTCACACATCAGAGTGCGCAAGCTCGTAAAACAGCGTGAGCACGACGCTAAGATAATCGAGCAGTCCATAAAGACATTCATCAACTTCGTCGAAGCAAAGGATCCCAACACAAAGGGTCATTCCGAGCGTGTTTCCGAGATATCCTTTGCGCTCGCCAACGAGATGGGCTATTCCTCAAAGGACTGCAACGATATACGCTGTATTGCCCTCATGCATGACTGCGGAAAGATAGCCATCCCCGTAAACATCCTCCAGAAGCCTGCAAAGCTCACTGATGAGGAGTATGAGATCATCAAGCGACATACCACAGTAGGCGGTGATATGCTGCGTGACTTCAGCTCCATCAAGGACATGAACCTCGGCGCACTCTACCACCACGAGCGCTACGACGGAAAGGGCTACCCCAAGGGACTTAAGGGCGAGGAGATACCGCTCATAGCACGAATGATATGCGTTGCAGACTCGCTTGACGCTATGAACAGCAACCGCTGCTACCGTCCCAAGCTCACAAAGGAAGTAATCATCGAGGAGCTTGAAAAGAACAAGGGCAAGCAGTTCGATCCCGAGATAGTTGACCATATCTTAAAGCTCATAAAACAGGGCGTCATAAAAATAGGTGAATAAAATTACCGCCGCACTTTTTACAGTGCGGCGGTGTTGTTTATTTCAGATCATATTCCACGCCGTTTACGGAGATCGCTGTTACTGTGTTTATATCCACAGCTATGCGCTCGCCCTTGTCGTCAACGTATTTGAAGAAGAATTTCTGTGTGTTGCCTGCGCCTGTTCCAAGCTCGAATTCCGCTCTTATCTCCTTGCCGCTGTCTGTCAGCAGGAGAATATCGTACTGATCAAACTCGCTGCAGATCTTGTCCTCGTTGTACTGTGTCTCATAAGCAGGATCACGGTCGTATTCAATGGAGCCGCCTGTACCCGATACCTCAATATTCTTCACGGTGCACTCTATCTCGGAAGCGTCCAGCATGTCGCTTTCACCCCATACGGTAACAGGCTCCATATAGGTTGCTGAAACATCAGATGCGGTGAGTGTCTGCATTGCGCTTTCACTGGGAGTATACACGAACTCCACACCCCAGTCAAGCTCGAAATAGCGTATCTCGCTCATGTCGATATCCTTGCGCTCCTTAGCACCATATCCGAAAAGTGCTGTGTCATACGCAAGGGAGCTGACATCCTGACCATGATAGATCGGCTTTCCGTCTGCGTCAACAAAGTATTCCCACACGTTGTTATCCTCTCTGAAGCGGATAAGCTCCTTTTCCTCAAAGAGATCGCTGCCCATTATGCGCACCGTACACTCGTCTACGGGAATGGAATATGTCACAGAAAGCATCACGGTGAGATCGCCCTCATCGTTCACCACAACGGAATAATCGTCCAATGCGCTGCCGAAGCTCTGCGTATAATCCGCCATCACATTCCAGTCCATAGCTGTTACCAGCTCCTTGCCGCTGCCATTGCGGAGCATGAAGTCCTTCACAGACTGTCCGTCCGCTCTCTCGATATCGAAAGAAACACAGATGTTGCTTGCCGTGCCTGTAACACCGTTAGGGACGATGATATAATCAGAGTCAGACACCTCGTATCTGAAATCCGTCATCTCGGATGCGAGATTGCCGCCCAGTGTTTCGCTCTCTGCGCTGATAAGTCCGTCGAATATCTTATTGAAATCGATAAGTCCCGTCGCAGCAGCCGCAGTAACTCCCACCGAAAGCGCCGCCACAGCCGCTGCCGCAGCTATCATTGGTTTTGCATTCAGCTTCTTCTTGTTCTCGTTCATATTTTCCGCCTTTCTGAGCACTCCTTCGAGAAACTCCCTGTCGCTCGCCGCAGGAGCGACCTTGTCAAAAAAGGCATTGTACCTCTGCTTCATATCCGATCCTCCTTCAGCATCTCCCTGAGCCTGTCACGTCCACGGCTGAGCCTTGTGCGTACCGCCGCCGAGGTAAGTCCACACAGCTTCGCTATCTCCTTGACGGAATATCCCTCGTAATAAAACAGGTATATCACCCCCGAATATTCGGGCTTCAGCCGCCGTATGCAGTCATACAGTGCGATATCCCTGCTGTCCTCAAACGGAATGTCCTCGGGAAGTGCTGCACTGCTTCGGCGCAGGCTCTTTTTAATATGATTCTTGGAAAGGTTTATCGTAACACGGATGAGCCACGCCTTGACGTTTTCATCCGCATCAAAGCTCTCTTTGCAGGAAAACAGCTTCACAAAAGCGTCCTGCGAGATATCCTCGGCGTCCTCGTAGTTCTTCACATAGTTCAGAGCCACCCTGAACACCGTCAGGCGATACAGTGTGATATAACGTTCAAGCTCCTGCTTGCTCATCCCATCACCTCCCTTTCCGTTTCTGAAGCGCTTCGATATTAAGACAACCGACAAAGGCGAAATGTTACCGTAATGATAGCATATTTTACTAAAAAACGCCATACATTCCGATAAATTTGATTTTATCCGAAAATCGACAAAATTTCCTGACAATTTCTTGACATATCTTCTTTAATAGTATATAATAAAAAAGTATCAATTTTTTCAAAAGAAGGAGCTACATAAAATGGGACTTACTTTAACCGAAAAGATCATCAAGGCGCACATCGTTGACGGCGAGATGATAAAGGGTCAGGAGATCGGTCTGAAGATCGACCAGACCCTCACACAGGACGCAACAGGCACTATGGCATACCTCCAGTTCGAGGCTATGGGAGTTGACCGTGTAAAGACAGAGCGTTCTGTTGCTTACATCGACCACAACACTCTGCAGAGCGGCTTCGAGAATGCGGATGACCACCGCTTCATCGGCTCTATCGCTAAGAAGCACGGCATCTGGTTCTCCAGACCCGGTAACGGTATCTGCCATCAGGTACATCTGGAGCGCTTCGGCAAGCCCGGCAAGACACTCATCGGCTCTGACAGCCATACTCCCACAGGCGGCGGTATCGGTATGCTGGCTATGGGCGCAGGCGGTCTGGACGTTGCAGTTGCAATGGGCGGCGGCGCTTACTACATAACAATGCCTAAGGTAGTTAAGATCAACCTCACAGGCAAGCTGAACGACTGGGTATCCGCTAAGGACGTTATCCTCGAGGTTCTGCGCATCCTCTCCGTTAAGGGCGGCGTAGGCAAGGTAATGGAATACTGCGGCGACGGCGTTGCAAGCCTCTCCGTTCCCGAGCGTGCTACCATCACAAACATGGGCGCTGAGCTGGGTGCTACCACATCCATCTTCCCCTCTGACGAAACAACTCTCCGCTTCCTGAAGGCTCAGGGCCGTGAGGAGGATTATGTTCCCCTCGCAGCTGACCCCGACGCTGTTTATGACGAGGAAGTAAATATCGATCTTTCCAAGCTCGTACCTCTGGCTGCTTGCCCTCACTCTCCCGATAATATCAAGACTATCGAGGAGATCGGTGCGATCAAGGTCGATCAGGTATGTATCGGCTCCTGCACCAACTCTTCTCTGCAGGATCTTCTGAAGGTTGCCCACATCCTGAAGGGCAAGACAGTTCACCCCGACGTGAGCCTCGCTATCGCTCCCGGCTCCAAGCAGGTATTCAATATGATGGCTGAGTGCGGTGCTCTGTCCGACCTCATCGACGCAGGCGCAAGAATCCTTGAGAGCGCTTGCGGCCCCTGCATCGGTATGGGTCAGTCTCCCAATTCCAAGGGTATCTCCCTGAGAACATTCAACCGTAACTTCGAAGGCAGAAGCGGCACAAAGGACGGTCAGATCTACCTCGTATCCCCTGAGACAGCTGCTATCTCCGCTATCACAGGCGTGTTCACAGATCCCAGAACTATCGGCGCTATGCCTCCCTACATCATGCCCGAGAAGTTCCTCATCAACGACAACATGGTAACTCCTCCCGCATCCGTTGAGGAAGCTCCCTCTGTTGAGATCCTCCGTGGTCCGAACATCAAGCCCTTCCCTGTTAACAGCCCCCTCGCTGAGTCCATCGAGTGCGATGTTACTCTGAAGGTCGGCGACAACATCACAACAGACCACATCATGCCCGCAGGCGCAAAGATCCTTCCCCTGCGTTCCAACATTCCCGCTATCTCCGAGTACTGCTTCACAGTATGCGATGAGACCTTCCCCAAGCGTGCTAAGGAAGCAGGCAAGGGCATCATCGTCGGCGGTGTGAACTATGGTCAGGGCTCTTCCCGCGAGCACGCAGCGCTTGCTCCCCTTTACCTCGGTGTAAAGGCTATCATCTGCAAGAGCTTTGCACGTATCCACAGACAGAACCTCATCAACAACGGCATCCTGCCCCTCGAGTTCGTGAACGAGGCTGACTACGAGAAGATCTCTCAGGGCGACAGCCTTGCTATCGCAAACATCCGCGATATCATCGAGA
>JAZSEG010000258.1:0-3889 GCA_045531575.1 Oscillospiraceae bacterium
CTTTACGGTTTCTCTTGCAATAATCTTACCGCCGACAGCCGCCTGAATGGGTATCTCGAACAGCTGACGGGGAATGTGTACCTTAAGCTTCTCCGCCATCTTTCTTGCTCTCTCGTAAGCCTTTTCGCTATGCACGATAAAGCTCAGTGCGTCGATGATATCGCCGTTCAGGAGGATATCCAGCTTGACGAGCTTCGAGGGCGCAAAGCCCATCATCTCATAATCGTAGCTTGCATAGCCGCGGGTGCGGGATTTCAGCACGTCGAAGAAGTCGTACACTATCTCGTTCAGCGGCAGCTCATAGTGCAGGTCTACTCTCGTTTCGTCGATATACTTCATGTCACGGAATACGCCACGCCTGTTCTGGCAGAGCTCCATGATATTTCCCACATAGTCCGAGGGCGCATAGACATGCGCATTCACCATCGGCTCATACGCCTGTGCGATGGTGCCTGGGTCGGGATAGTTCGTGGGGTTGTCTATCATCACGGTGGAGCCGTCTGTAAGCTCAATTTTGTACACAACGGAGGGAGCCGTTGTGATGATGTCAAGGTTATATTCACGCTCGATGCGCTCCTGGATTATCTCCATGTGCAGCAGTCCGAGGAAGCCGCAGCGGAAGCCGAAGCCGAGGGCAATGGAGGTCTCAGGCTCGAATGTAAGGGAAGCGTCGTTCAGCTGAAGCTTTTCCAGCGCCTCTCTGAGGTCAACGTACTTTGCGCCGTCTGCAGGATAGATACCGCTGAACACCATCGGGTTTACGTCACGGTAGCCTGCCAGCGGCTCTGCAGCGGGTCTTTCAACGGATGTTACGGTGTCGCCCACCTTTGTGTCGCCGATGGACTTGATGGAGGCAGCAATGTAGCCAACCTCGCCTGCAAGAAGCTCCTTGCAGGGAACCAGCTCTGTAGCGCCCATGTAGCCTACTTCAACAACGGTGAACTCCGCACCGCTCGCCATCATGCGGATCTTGTCGCCCGCCTTGACGGAGCCTTCCTTCACTCGGATATAAACGATAACGCCCTTGTAGCTGTCGTAATAGCTGTCGAAGATAAGCGCCTTCAGCGGAGCCTCAGGGTCGCCGTTCGGTGCAGGAACAGCCTCCACGATACGTTCCATTACCGCATGGATGTTTATGCCCATCTTTGCGGATATCTCGGGAGCGTCCATAGCCTCTATGCCGATAACGTTCTCTATCTCCTCCTTGACCACCTCAGGTCTTGCGGAGGGCAGATCTATCTTGTTCACAATGGGAACTACCTCCAGGTCGTTCTCCACTGCGAGATAGGTGTTTGCAAGGGTCTGAGCCTCGATGCCCTGAGAAGCGTCCACGATGAGCAGCGCACCCTCGCAGGCTACGAGAGAACGGGATACCTCATAGTTGAAGTCCACATGACCGGGAGTATCGATGAGGTTGAAGATATAATCCTCGCCGTTGTCCGCATGATACTTCAGGCGTACAGCTCTCGCCTTGATGGTGATGCCACGTTCACGCTCGATATCC
This sequence comes from Oscillospiraceae bacterium, assembly GCA_045531575.1. GTDB lineage: Bacteria > Bacillota > Clostridia > Oscillospirales > Ruminococcaceae > CAG-115. Next base: position 1,505 of record JAZSEG010000258.1, read on the forward strand.
ATGTTATCGAGCAGCTGCTCCTCCATGTCACGCTTTGCCACCGTCTCGGTCTGCTCGAGAATGCGGTCGGCAAGGGTGGATTTGCCATGGTCGATATGAGCAATGATGCTGAAATTTCTGATTTTGGAAAGATAGCTGGTGTCCATTCTGTAGTTGTTCCTTTCATTAATTAGGAATGAGGAATATATCAACGTTACGGCGCAGCCGTCATTAAAATACATCGCCGTAGGCGATACCATAATTCCTCATTCCTCACTCCTCATTCCTAATTATCTTCAATATATTCTGTATCGAGATGCCACTCGAGCTTTTCAAGCTTTTCTAAGAACTGCTCTGCTGTCATACCATCGGGCAGCTTGAAGCGGTAGTATCTGTCCTCCTTGAGGAGCTGCCGCACGACGTACAGGTCGTTCTTGCGGGAGGTGGCGCTCTCCTCGTAGTCACGCAGGGGAGCAAACACGCCGTACTGACCCTCTAAACGGTACAGTACGAACTCGTCAAACTGGAACACTATAAGTCCGTTGCCCTCGTGCAGCTTCTTTACGGTCACCTGCTCCATATCGAGAGCAGTCTCGTTCAGGATGAAATACACCTCGGGAACGTGCGCAAAGTGCGCGTCCTCATGGGCTGAGCCTACGTCCTCATAATCAGTTGCGTTGAACAGGAAGTCCTCGCCGTAGATGTAGTAGGTGCTGGAGGGGTTCTGATAGCAATGCACGATGTTGTACACATCTATGCCGTCATACTTCTCGTAAAGGGTATCGGTGGGCGTGTAGAAAATTCCTGCAACCCACTTTATGCCCAGTGCGAAAAGGCCCACGCAGGTGAGCGTTATCACCAGCGGCAGCACACGGAAGAGATTCTCCTTCCATTTCGGCATGCCCTCATATTCGTTTACGACGTTATCCTGAAGCTCTTCGGTCTGCTCCTCGGAAACATCAGATGTTTCGTCTATGATATCCTTCTCGTTGTCGTTCATGTTATCCTCGTATGCATTAAAATAAAGTTATCATAATATTATAGCATGAAGCAGCCGTAAATTGCAAGGGGTAAAGCAAATTTTTAGCACTTATCTATCCGTTCAGCCTCGGATCTTTCCATGTTCTGCTGCATATCCTCTGTATCGAGGTAATCCTCCACATACTGCTTTCTTAGCAGCTCTCTCGGGATGAAGTCGTTGTATTTGCCGCATATCTCGCAGTTGTCAGGGATGGAGAAGCTGTACTTGTCCGCACCGTTCTCACGGATGGAGCTGAGAGCCTCGCACAGCTCGTCCATGCCACGCAGAGTCCGCACCTCGATGCACACAGGGAAGTATCTGCTGAGCCACACATCCGCGTCAAAGCCCTGCTGACGGAGCGCATAGCAAAGCGCCATAGCCGCTCTTGTGCCGAGAAACTCGAACACCGCAAAGCTGGTCTCGGTCAGTGGAACGACACTGCCCTTTCCTGCGAGGCCTGCCGTCCTGCACGCCTTGCGGATGTCGTTCAGACGAGTCTGCGCAGCCTCGTCAAGGAACGCATACTGCTCGTCCGAGCGCAGTACATCCCGAATCTGCTTCATCACCTTTGTGTGGACGTATTCGTTGCCCGTATCCTGCCACATGTTGGCAGAAATGCCGGGTATCTTCTTGACTAAGATGCGACGTTCCTGCTTGTCAAGCTCCGTTACCTCCCACGCCTGCCCAGCAAGAGCGAACTGCGCTCCCTCAGGGAACGGCGACTGCACCGTACCGATCTCCTCGCCATTGCAGCGCACGGAGTATTCGTCAGGCACCGAGAACACCGCAAGGAACTCGTAGTTATTCACCGCAGCTTCTCCCTTTTCTCCCACCAGCAGGCCGCCGTCCTCGCAGCGCTCTATCTGACCGTTCTTCAGCATATACCGCAGCAGCGTGAGGTAGTCCTCCTGAGAAACATGCTTAAACGCTCCCAGCGTCAGGATATACGCCGCAAGAGCTTTCGGCTGCACGCTTCCGCTGGACGCAAGATAGCTCATAGTCTGATGATAAAGCAGGCTGTAGGGCAGCTTCGGCAGATACATCGGCTCTATCCAGCGCTCCCGGGTGTAGAGAAGTATCATCGCCACGCATGCCACAAAATCCCAGTTCACTTCCTTGTAGAACTCCTGCGGCGGCAGGCTCATGTCGTGGCGGAAGGCAAAGCGCATCTCCGCCGTGCCGCCTCTCCTACCCGTTCGTCCGAGTCGCTGAACAAGCCCCGATACCGTCAGCGGACAGCCCGTCTGCACTATGCGTTCAAGGTGTCCGAGATCTATGCCGAGTTCGAGAGTCACCGTAGCACCCGTGCAGACGGGCAGCTCCGAGGACTTCATCCTCTGCTCGGTGAATTCCCTCAGCGCAGGCGAGATATTTGCATGATGCAC
>JAZSEG010000293.1:0-15139 GCA_045531575.1 Oscillospiraceae bacterium
GATGGCAGTCTCTGACGAAGCAGGCATCTACGCCGTATGCAGCGAGGACAGCAAGCAGTTCTTCATCACAGGTCACTCTGAGTATGACGCCGATACGCTGGCGTCCGAGTATTTCCGTGACGTGGACAGGGGTCTTGACCCGCACGTTCCCGTGAACTACTTCCCCGATGACGATCCCACTAAGACTCCGCTGATGAGATGGCGCAGCCACGCAACGCTGCTCTACACCAACTGGCTGAACTACTTCGTTTACCAGACCACACCCTTTGATATCTCCGAAAAGGTGTGATTACTATATTTATAATTAAGACCCGTGGAAACACGGTTCTTTTGTATTGGATTTATCATGCGCTTTGCGGTGTGGCTCTACCGCCGTTTAGACGAAATGTAGTCGCATAGGTAGGGGTCAAACCTACGGTTTACCCCTACTACCCCTATCCCTTGATTCCGCATGCCGCTTCGCTATGCGGCGATATTGCAGGATGAGTTTATCGTGTCTGATTGTTGTTTTGAATTAAACAGCACTTCGTACCTCTCCTTGTAATATCACGCTGCAAATTGACCTATCTATGCGTAAGCGCCAGCCGCAGAGCTTGCAACGTTGCCTGTAATAAATCTGTCAACAGCACATTATAACCATCTTAATTAGTTGTCGTTCATCCGCTGTATTGCAACAATTGAAATATATCACAAGTTAATTAAAAACCACGACGCAAGCTATGCGGCTAGCCGTAACGCATAGATAAGTCAATTTGCAGCGTGATATTACTAGGTGAGTTCCGAAGCGCAATTAATTCACAAGCTACAAACACACACGATGAACCTATCCTGCAATATCGCCGCATAGCGAAGCGGCATGCGGAATCAAGGGATAGGGGTAGTAGGGGTAAACCGTAGGTTTGACCCCTACCCTTGCGACTACTTTTCCTCTAAACGGCGGTAACGCCACACAGCACCCCCCGATAAATCTGAATTGAAACGCAGAGCATTTCAAATTATGTCAGCCACGCCTGTCGCTGCGGATGAACGGCTCGTCGATGCGCTCGTCCGTCAGCAGGCGGTATTTTTCGGGGCGTCTGTAGGCGTTGCCATGCACCTCTTCGCTGCGGTAGGCTCGCAGCATATCCATATCGAACTCTGCGATGTATATGCCCTCTGCGCTGTCCGCTTCAAGTAAGCAGGTATCACGGGAGCCGCTCAGTTCGGGCAGATACGCCACGCCGTCAAAGGCGGAGGAATGTCCGTTGCAGTCGGGCTTTCCCTCGGGATAGTTGCAGGTGGCAATGCCCATCATGTTTTCATATGCACGACCTCTCAGCTGTGAAAGGCGGTTTATCTCCATCGGGCAGGCATTCGGCACCAGAACTATCTCCGCCCCCTTCAGCATGAGGATGCGTGCGCTCTCGGGGAACTCTCGGTCATAGCATATCATCGCTCCCACCTTTACGGCGCCGATGGCTGTATCAAGCTCGGTCACGAAGAACTCCTCACCTGCAGTCAGCCTGCATTCGTCGCCGAAATCGCAGGTATGCACCTTTGCATAGGTCATCACACGCTCGCCGTGCCTGTCGAAAAGCACAAGTGTGTTCCTCGGCAGCGGCTCGTAAGCCTCCAGCAGCGTTATGCCGACAGCCATATCAAGCTCCGCTGCCAGTGCGCCGAACCAGTTTACGAAGTCACCGTGAGCGGGTATCGCAAGCGCTTTCAGCTCCTCAACATCCTCGGGGATGGTGTAGCCGCTGCTCCACATCTCGGGAAAAAGTGCGATATCTGCGCCCAATGCCTTTGCCTTTCTGCATGCATCAATACCTATGCGCAGATTTGCGGACAGCGAGCCGCCGTCCATTATCTGCAGCAGTGCAACTTTAAGCTTGCTCATGGCGTTACCTCCTGCATCTGCCGATGATCTTTCCGACAGCAAAGAACACAGCAAACACCAAGATATTCACACACACGATGCTTGCGCCGCAGGGGGTATCCGCCATATAGGATATCAGCATGCCTGCGATGAAGGTCACTACCGAAATGATGGCAGAGCATACCGTCACGGACAGGAAGCTCTTGAACACTCTCATGGAGCAGAGCGCAGGGAAGATTATCAGACTGGATATCAGCATGCTGCCCATCAGGCGCATACCGATAACGATAGTCACCGCCGTCAGCAGCGCTATCAGCATGTTGTAAGCGCCAACGTTTGTGCCTGTTGCCTTTGCGAAGTTCTCGTCAAAGGTGATGGCGAATATCTTTGTATAGAAGAAGATGAACACCGCTATCACCACCACGGCAAGCAGTGCGCTGGTCACCACATCCTCCCTGCCGACGGAAACGATGCTACCGAAAAGGTAGCTGTTGATATCCACGTTCATTCCATCGGACATCGACACCGCCATTACGCCTATAGCAAGCGCCGCAGTAGATATCAGTGCGATAGCCGCATCGCCCTTTATCTTGCCGCTGCCCGAAAGCCTCAGCAGGATGAACGCCGCCGCAATAACAACAGGAATAGCCACCGCCATGGGCGCCACATTCATGACCGTTGCAATAGCAAGCGCACCAAAACCAACGTGGGATAATCCGTCGCCTATCATGGAATAGCGCTTCAGCACAAGCGTAACACCGAGAAGCGCAGCGCACAGCGAAACCAGTATTCCCACTATCAGCGCACGAAGCAGAACAGGCGTTGCGAGCATATCACTTATCATCTCTATCATGCCTCGTCACCTCCTCTGAGGAACGCCGAAGCGTCGCTTTCCAGAAACTCCTGACGTGTGCCGAAGAACCACTCGCCCGAGCGCAGGCAGAGGATATGACTCGCATACTGCAGTGCCGCCGATATATCATGCGTTACCATCACAACGGTAACGCCGCTTTTGTTTATGCCTGAGATCATGCTGTACATCTCGGAGGTCACCATCGGGTCAAGGCCCGAAACAGGCTCATCCAGAAGCAGCAGCTTCTTTGTGGCGCAGAGCGCTCTTGCAAGCAGCACTCGCTGCTGCTGACCGCCCGAAAGCTCACGATAGGAGCGCTTTCTAAGCTCCCATACGCCCAGCTTCATCATGTTCTCCATGGCGAGCGCACGCTCCTTTGCGGAGTAGAAAGGCCGCAGTCCCATGGAGTTCTGACAGCCTGATACCACCACCTCGCCCACGTTTGCGGGGAAATCCTTCTGCGCGCCCGTCTGCTGCGGAAGATAGCCTATCTCACGCTGCTTCAGTCCGTCACCAAAGGTGATGGAGCCGCCTACGGGCTTCTTCAGCGAAAGCAGCGCTTTCATGAGCGTGCTCTTGCCGCTGCCGTTTTCTCCCACTATGCAGAGATAATCGCCGCTGTTCACCTCAAAGCTCATGTTTTCTATGACCGTCATATTCTCGTATGACAGCGTTATGTTGTCTGTTTTTATAAGTGCCATAATATCCTCATGAAAGTACAGTTTTCAGCGTTTCGTAGTTTCTTTCCATAAGCGAGACATAGGTCTCCCCTGCAGCGAAATCGTCCGCCGTTATGTTGTGGCAGGCATGGAATTCATACACGGGAAGTCCGCTGTCCTCTGCGAGAGTATCAGCTATCTGACCGTTTGAAAGCTCGATAGTGAACACCGCCGGGATGACATCCTCACCGCCCAGCTTTTCAAGCAGGAAAGAGATAGTCTGCGCGGAAGGCTCCACGTTGCTGCCGCAGCCCGGGAAAGCTGCGTAATAATTCAGATCATATTCCTCAAAGAAATACAGCAGCGGAAAACGGTCGCCGAATATAAAGTAACGCTCTTCATCTGCAAGAAGCGCATCAAAGCTCACGGCAAGACTTAACATCTGCGTGATGTAATCGCCCGACGCCTGATTATAGATATCTGAATTTTCGGGCGATATCGCACAAGCCTTTGCCGCCACCGCTGAAACTATGTCGATCGCATTCCTCGGGGATGTCCAGATGTGCTCGTCATATACATCTTCCTCATGCTCATGCTCGTGTTCCTCATGGTCATGCTCTGTCTGCATGCCCTCGGTGTGCTCCTCCTCACGGAGCTCCACCACATCCATCATACGCAGGGTGTTGATATCATCCGCACCGTCAAGTATGCTGCTGACCCACTGATCGGATTCACCGCCGTTATAGATGAACAGGTCGCAGTTGTTTATGTTGACGATATCCTTGGCGGAGGGGTCGTAGGTGTGGCTCTCAGTGCCGGGCTTCAGCAGCAGAGTCACATCCGCCGTATCTCCGAATACCTGACGTGCAAAATCATAGGCAGGATATATCGTAGTAATTACTGAGAGCTTCTGCTCAGCATCGGGCGCCTCAACAGCCACGCAGCCGCTTATAGAAAGCAGCATGGCTGCCGCAAGTATACCTGTTATCAGCTTTTTCATTTTAGTCCTCTTTTCCTGTTTCGTTCTCACATTCGCCGCAAAGCCCGTAGATGACCGTCTTTCCGATATCCACAGTGAAATTGTGGCTGCTTTCTATATGTTTTTTCATATCCGCCATGAAGCCGCAGTCCATGTGGATCAGCCTGCCGCACTGCTCGCACTTCAGGTGGAAGTGGGAGGAGCATTCCTCGCTGTCGTTTATCTGATAGGATGCGCCTGCACCGTCGCCTGTGTAGCGCTTCAGCACGCCCTGATTGGCAAGCTTTGAGAGCGTGCGGTACACCGTAGCCTCGCCGACGGTTATCTCGCCGCTGCGGATAAGCTCCTTTGCGGTGAAGCAGCTGCCCCTGTGGCGGCTGAAGAACTCCACTATCTCGTCACGCTGCTTTGTGTTGTAGGTGTTCCTGTCCGTAATGCTCACTCCTCTGAAATTGATTTTGATTGTCACTATCAATTTGATATTATAGCATACTATATATTAAAAATCAATAGTTTTTAAGGCAAGCGATAAAATTTTAACATATTTCCCTGATTTGTATTGATTTTTCCGTCAGAAAGTAGTATAATAAAACTATAGTATGTGCCGCAAGGTTTCGGCACAGCAAAAAACACAATCGGAGGAACACAAAAATGGCAGAAATTCTTATCGAAACATCCGCACGTCACGCTCACGTTACACAGGAGACTCTCGAGATCCTGTTCGGCAAGGGACATGAGCTTACAAAGAAGAAGGATCTTTCCCAGCCCGGTCAGTACGCTTGTGAGGAGCGCATCACTGTTGTAGGCCCCAAGAAGGAGCTTGCAAACGTATCCATCCTCGGCCCTGTACGTCCCGCAGATCAGGTTGAGCTGTCCGCTACAGACGCACGCTCCATCGGTCTCGGCATCGCTATCAAGGAGAGCGGCGATGTTGCAGGCACACCCGGCTGCATCCTGAGAGGCCCCGCAGGCGAGGTTGAGATCAAGGAAGGCGTTATCGTTGCAAAGCGCCACATCCACATGATCCCTGAGACCGCTGAGAAGCTCGGCATCCAGAACAAGGACATTGTATGGGTTAAGTGCACCACCAACGGCAGAACCGCTATCCTCGGCGACGTTGTTGTAAGAGTTCACGAGAACTTCGCTGACGCTATGCACATCGATACCGACGAGTCCAACGCTATCGCAGCAACTCCCGGCATGATGGGCGAGATCATCAAGAGCCTGTAATTTTTCTATTACATAACATACTGAAAGCCTGAGATTTATTTCTCAGGCTTTTTCCTTACCCTGCCGCAAAATGATGTTTTTGTGGCGCATTATGTGTAGACAAATCATACGGAATGTGCTATAATAAGGGATGTATTGGAAAAAATACACTTATGCTTTAAGGAGTAAGATATGAAGGTAACTACAAAACGTATTTTTGCCGCTATGACATCCGTAGTGATGTGCTTTTCGCTGATGACAGGCTGTAAGGGAGACAACAATTCCTCCGCAGCAGGCGGCGAGCAGAGCGGCTCTGAAACAACAAACGGCACTGACGGCGCACAGCAGACCGTTGATACAGGCTGGACCTACGGTCAGGTTTCCGTGGGCGGCGGCGGCTTCGTAACAGGCGTATTCAGCACCTGCGAAGAGGGCGTTTACTATGCCCGCACAGACGTGGGCGGCGCTTATCGCTGGGATGAATCCGCACAGCAGTGGAAATCCCTTAACTACTGGGTATCCGAGGATGATGTGGGACTGATGGGCATCAGCGCACTGGCTGTTGACCCCACCAACGCCGCAAAGGTGTACCTGCTGGCAGGTACCGAGTACTTCAGCGGCGGCAAGACCTGCCTGCTGAAGTCCGAGGACTACGGCGAGACCTTCACCGTAGTAGACCTCACAAGCATGATAAAGGTACACGGCAACGGCATGGGCAGAGGCAACGGCGAGCGCCTTGCCATCGACCCCAACAACCCCGATATCCTCTTTGCGGGCGGACACACAGGCGGCATGCTGAAGTCTGTGGACGGCGGTCTCACATGGGATCCCGTTTACAGCTTCCCCGTTACAAACACCACAAACAAGAACGGCATCAACATTATCATGTTCGATCCCGACAGCGCTTCGGGCGGAGCTTCCCAGACCATCTACGCAGGCGTTTCTCAGGCTGAGGACAGCTTCTATATCTCCAACGACGGCGGTGCAACATGGGCAGTCGTTGAGGGCAGCATTGACGCTATGCCCCAGCGCATGAAGCTGGATTCCGAGGGAAATGTCTACGTTGTTTACGGCGACAAGGAAGGCCCGTGGAACCAGTCCAACGGCTCTGTTTATAAGTACGACATCGACGCAGGCACAGCGGAGAACATCGCTCCCACAGGCTCTCCCTTCGGCGATATCGTGATCGACCCCAACAACGACGACCGCATGGTTCTGGTGACGACACAGACATGGTCTGTTCAGCCCAACGGCTCCTACGGCGATATCTTCTACACCACCACCGACGGCGGCAAGACCTGGACCAACGTCAACGACAGCATAACCATGTCCAACAACGGCATGCCCTGGATCGACGGCTGCGCTATCCACTGGTGCAGCTCCCTCGCCATGAATCCGTTTGATGCGGATGAGATCATGGTAACGAGCGGTAACGGCATCTTCGCCTGCGATAACATCTGGGACGCTGCCCCCGAGTTCTACTTCAACTCCAGAGGCATTGAGGAGACCGTTCCCATGGATATCGTTTCCCTGCCCGATCATCCCCTGCACACCGCTGCACTGGACTACGACGGCTTCGTGCATGAGGATATCTACACCCCCGCAACACGCCATCAGGATATGATAGGCTCCACCACCAGCATCACCATCGCCGCACAGAACAGAAACGTCATGGCAAAAACAGGCGGCAGCGACAGCGAGCAGATCGTCACCTACACCACCGACGGCGGTGCAACATGGCAGAGAATAAAGAGACCTCCCGTAAAGGGTCAGACCTGCCACAGCGGCACAGTGGCTCTCACCGCTGACGGCTCCAGACTGATATGGAGCCCCGCAAACGCTTTCTACGCATACTACACCGAGGACTTTGAGACATGGACTCAGTGCGAGGGTCTGATGGGTCAGAATATGTATCTCTTAGGCGATAACATTGATCCCAATGTCGTTTATGCCTGCGGCAGCGAAAAGCTGTATGTCAGCAAGGACGGCGGCAAGAGCTTCGAGAGGATAGGCAATGATCTCTTCCTCACTGAGAGACGCATCGCAGTATCCCCCACCGAAACGGGCGTGTTCTATGTTCCTGCCATCAACCTTTATGTGACAAAGGACTTCGGCGCTACCTTTGAAAAGGTAAACGGCGTGAAGAGCTGCGAGGCTGTCAGCCTCGGCAAGGCGAAGAACGAGGGCGATCCCTACGTTATCTACATCTACGGCACAGTTGACACAAACGACGCTAAGGGTCTCTATATGTCCGAGGACAACGGCGCTACATGGGAGCGCTGCAACGACGACGCTCATCAGTTCGGCGGCACGGGCAACGGCGGCCTCATCAGCGGCGATATGAACGTATACGGCAGAGTTTACATGACCACTGTGGGTCTCGGAATCTGCTACTGCGACAAGACCGAAAAGTAATATATTCGAAGCGCTGCGGCAGTAACTCTGCTGCGGCGCTTTTGTTTGACTTTGGTGTGCCGATATGCTATACTTAATTGTATCATCAATTAGTTTTCAGGGGTGAAATATGAACAGGATACTTATCGTGGAGGACGACGCCCAGATACTGGAGCTGCTCTCCAATTTTCTTAAACAGAACGGCTGCGAGACTATAACCGCACCCGATGGCAGAACGGCTTCACAGCTGCTGAAACGGCAGGATTACGATCTTGTGCTGATGGATCTGATGCTGCCCGAAAAGAGCGGCGAGGAGCTTATCGCAGAGCTGCGTGGATATTCCGATGCGCCCGTTATCGTGCTTTCGGCAAAATCCATGCTGGAAACAAGGCTTGAAGTGCTGAAGCTGGGTGCGGACGACTACATCCTGAAACCGTTTGATCTGAACGAGGTGCTGGTGCGCATTCAGGTGGTGCTTAGAAGGAGCGGCGGTCAGGCAGGGGGAGTTCTCTCCTGCGGCGGACTTACTCTGTCCGCTGCGGACAAGAGCGTTTCCTACAACGGCGAGCCGATACAGCTTACCGCAAAGGAGCTGATGCTGCTGCAGCTGTTCATGGAGCATCCTAAAAAGGTGTACTCCAAAGCCAATCTGTACGAATCGGTATGGAACGATACATATTACTACGAGGACAACACCATAAACGTGCATCTCAGCAACCTCAGAAGCAAGCTGAAAAAGGCTTCGGGACAGGACTTCATCGAGACCGTCTGGGGCATCGGCTACCGTCTTAAGGAGGCGCAGGAATGACAGAGGGCATCTTATGGGTGGTGTGCATAATACTCGCCATTTTTTGCACTGCGCTGCTGATAAGGGCGCACATTCTTAAAAAGCAGCTGCAGCAGCTTAAAGCGGAGCTTCCTCTCACCCGTGACAAAAGCTACAACAGGCAGCTTACAGTGGAGCTTGTGGATAAGGACCTCACTGCGCTTGCCGCTGAGATGAACAGAAATCTCGATTATCAGAAGCAGCTGAAGCTTACCTCGGAGCAGACCGAGCGCATCATGAAGCAGTCGGTATCGGATATCGCCCACGACCTGCGCACGCCGCTCACCGTCATCAAGGGCAATCTGCAGATGCTGCAGAATACCGAGCAGCTCTCACAAAAGGGCAGCGAGTATCTGCGTATCTGCACCGAAAGATCCGATATGATGAAGCAGATGGCGGATGAATTCTTCGAGCTTGCCGTGCTGGAGAGCGACAGCAGCACACCGCAGCTCAGCCGTATCGATATCACTGCGGCGCTGATAGAGTTCATCCTCGATAACGAGGCGGTGGTGACCGCCGCAGGCTTCACGCCCGATATCCTGCTCCCCGAAAAGAGCGTTTTCGCCATGGCTGAGCCTTCGATGCTCTCACGCATGCTGAGCAATCTGCTGAACAATATCCTGAAGCACGCACAGGGGCGCTTTGCCCTGAGGCTCTCCGAAACGGAGGACGCCTGCGTGATATGCTTCGAGAACGAGCTGCGCCCCGATTCCATCCCCGACCCCGAGCGCCTTTTCGAGCGCACCTACAGGGCGGACAGCTCACGCAGCGGCAGCGGTGCGGGTCTGGGACTCTATATCGTGAAGCTGCTGGCGCAGAAAATGGGTGCTGATGTGAGCGCTGAGGTTATCAACAACACCCTTGCGGTGAGGGTTTCTTTCAACACTCTTTCAGGTAATGTTGAAACAACTCAAAAATAGATTTGTACGATTTTTTCATAGGATATATAATATACATTTTTACACAGAAATGATAAACTTATTGTAAGTGTTCAGCACCCTACTATTTCATCCATAAGGACTATACTATGAGCTACATACAAAGCTTCCGCAGATATGAGACCAAATATCTGATAACGGAGCAGCAGGCGGAGCAGCTGCTATCCATGGCAGGAGAGCTGCTCACACCCGATCGCTACGGCGATTATACGATATGCAACCTCTACCTCGACACGGAGGATTTCTATTTCATACAGCGCTCGCTGGACAAGCCGAAGTACAAGGAAAAGCTGCGACTGAGAAGCTACGGCAACGCCGACGGCGAGCAGCAGGTGTTCCTTGAGATAAAAAAGAAATACCGTGGAGTGGTGTACAAGCGCAGGATAACTCTCCCCTGCGGCGAAGCGATGGATTATATTATGAACGGCATCAAGCCGCCGTCGGTCAACACCCCGATCACGGAGCAGATATTTGCGGAGATTGATTTCCTGATGCAGCACTACAAGCCGCTGCCGAGAGTATATCTCGCATACGACAGGCTGGCTTTCTTTTCAAAGCATTATCCGCAGCTGCGTGTGACCCTCGATAACAACATCCGCAGCAGATGGGAGGATATGACCCTCGCGAGCGACAGCGATGTGTCGCACCTCGATACGGGCGTCAGCGACTACCGCCTGATGGAGATAAAATCCGACGGCGCTATCCCCCGTGAGCTTGCGGCAATGCTTTCAGAGCTGAAGATCTACCCCACATCATTCTCGAAATACGGCAATATCTATATGAACGCTGTCCTCAGCGGAAAGGAAATACTGACATGACAGAACTGATACTCAACAAGACCGATATACTTTCGGGGCTGCCCACCGCCCTCATCACCATCGGCATTACGCTGCTCTGCGGCATTATATGCGCTGCGGTGTACAGACTGGGCGCTGACCGCCCCTCGAAATACATGATGGTCACATCCATAATAATGCCGACTATCGTTGCCGCAGTCATCACCATGGTGAACGGCAGCATCGGCGCAGGCGTGGCTGCGGCAGGTGCATTCAGCCTTGTGAGATTCCGCTCCATCCCCGGCAGCTCCCGTGATATCTGCATGCTGTTCATGGGCATGGCTGCAGGTCTTGTTTCGGGCATGGGATTCCTCGGATATGCACTGGCGCTCACCATCATACTCGGTATCGTGGTGATAGCTGCGGAGAAGCTTCTCCCGGGCGGCAAGGACCGCAGGCAGCTCAGGATATCCGTGCCTGAGGATCTTGACTACAACGGCGTTTTTGACGAGGTACTGAAGGCGCACACCGCTTATTTCCGCCTTGACCATGTAAGAACAGTGCGCATGGGTACCATGTATGAGCTTACATATGAGCTTTGCATGAAAAAAGGCGGCTCAGAAAAGGCAATGATAGACGAGCTGCGCTGCCGCAACGGAAACCTCACCATAACCCTCGGCATGATACCCGACACAAAGGACGAGCTGTAATGAAAGGAAAATATATGCGCAACAGAAAAGTAATATCCATCACCGCTATCCTGCTGGCAGGAATAACAGCACTCACAGGCTGTGCGGACGAAACGGTTTCAAGCGACCCCTCCCTCACCACCTCTGCTATAGTGCAGGAGTCGACCTCTGCAACTGAGAGCAGCGCAGCAGCCACCGAGGAAGCCGCTCCCGCTGAGACCGTTGAGGCTCAGCCCGAGGAGGAGGTAGTTGCCCTGCCGCCATCGGTGGAGCTTTCCCACAGCGGCGGCGTGTATGCGGAGGAATTCCAGCTTACCCTGACAGGACTTGAAAGCGGCACTGTCTACTACACCCTTGACGGCAGCGACCCTGCCACCAGTGCGACCGCCATCGAATACACTGCGCCTGTTGCCATCACCGACAGAGCGGATGCCGAGAATGTCGTTTCCGCTGTTGACCCTGTGCTTATCGCAGGCAGCTTCAACAAGCCCAACAAGGACAGAAATAATTTCACGAGCGAGCTTTACGCTCCCGAGGATGATGCGGTAGATAAGTGCACCGTCATCCGCACCGCTGTGAAGCTCAGTGACGGAACATTCGGCGGCGAGACCGCTGCCACATACTTCATTGGCACAACTGAGGAGCATATAGAGGGTCTCGCAGAAAGCTGCGCCGCAGCAGGCACGAGCCTTGCCGTTATAAGCATCTCCATGAACTATGACGACCTCTTTGACAGCGAGTACGGCATCTATGTTAAGGGCGATGTTTTTGACGAAGCGCTTGAGGAATTCCTCCTTGAAGAAAAGCGTGTGCGTGACGGCGAGACCGCACGTCAGCTTGACGCAAACTACAAGCAGCGTGGACGTGAATGGGAGCGTGAGGCTGCCATGACCATGTTCGAGTTCGGCACCGACGGCGCTGTCGAGGTGCTCAACCAGAACTGCGGCGTCAGGATACAGGGCAACTACTCCCGTTCCGATATCCAGAAGGGTCTGCGCCTTTATGCCCGCAAGGAATACGGCGACAAGAACTTCCGCTACGCTGTTTTCGGAGAGGATTACCTGAACGACAACGGCGACGTGATGGATAAATACAAGACTCTCGTGCTGCGTGCAGGCGGCAACTGCGCACTCACCTCCAAATTCAACGATACCTACTGGCAGTCGCTGCTGCATGATTCCGCTTGCGAGACCAAGCGCTCCAGACCCTGCGTGGTGTATCTCAACGGCGAATACTGGGGACTCTATGTGCTTGAAGAGGATTACTCCAACGACTTCTTTGAGGATGTTCACGGCGTAAACAAGGACAACGTGGTGGTGTACAAGGGCGACGCTGAGACCTACGCCATCGGATATAAGCTGGATGAGGGCGATATCCCCAAGGGCGAGGAAGAGGACTACTACTTCCGTGAGCTTATACAGTTCTTCGATACCCACAGCGATCTGAAATCGCAGGCTGACTATGACGAGTTTGTGAAGCTGGTAGACCCCGAATCCGTGCGTGATTACTTCGCAGTGAACGTGTGGATAAACAACAAGTGGGACTGGCCGGGCAAGAACTGGTCCATGTGGAAGGTGACCGTTCCCGAGGGTGATAATCCCTACGGTGACGGCAGATGGCGCTTCTGCCTTTACGACATCGAATTCGGCGGCGTGAGCGGCGGCGGTGACGCCCGCACCAACACCATTAAGGAAGACAACTACAAGCCGAACGGTCTGCTGGATATGGATACAGATAATCCCGCAGTACTGTGCTTCGCATATCTCATGACGAACGAAGGCTTCCGCAGCGATTTCTACGACAGACTTCTCGGTCTTTCCGAGGGCGAGTTTGAAAAGACAGCGGCGCTTGATAAGCTGAGCGAGTTTGAAGCCATCTACGGTCCGCTGTTTGACCAGTTCTTCGAGCGCTATCCCGAGACAGGCAGCACCGAGGAAGCACTGGAAGGCGGCTACGCAAGCGCTGCTTGCATCAGAGATTTCATCAACAGGCGCAGCGAAAACATCCAGCGCATGATAGACTGGTGCGAAAAGATACTTGCAGCATAACAGAACATAAAAATGCTCCTGAGAAGTAACACATCTTCTCAGGAGCAAGTTTTATTTATCGCTGAGCTCAAATGAATGTTGAATAATGAATATTGAAAAATGAATAATATCGGTGCGGCTTCGCCGTTTATTTTAATACGTCACCGCAGGCGACCTCATTAATTATTCATTATTCGTTATTCTCTATTCAATATTCGTTAAAATCAGAAACGCTCCGCGTTTCAAATTCTAATTTACTCCACTGTTTTCGCCTTGCTGAAATCCACTGTCTTTGTGAAGGGATTGTAGTAGATATCGCAGGCCTCCTCGCCTATGAAAAAGAACTCGTTCTTGTAGCAGAGCGGGATGAATATCGCTTCGTTCAGGATAAGCTGCTCGGCTTGTATGTAAAGCTCCGCACTGTCGGAAAGCTCCACTGCCCTGCCAGCCCGTGACATAAGCTGCTCAAACTCCACATTCGAATATCCCATGAAATTCTCGCTGCTGTTCTTTGTGAACGGCTTCAGATACGCTTCGGGGCTGTTGTAGCCGCCTGTAAGCTCCATCACGGCTATCTCGTAATCGCCCTCACGCAGGCGCTTGTCGTACTCCTCCTGCGAAAGCTGCTGCACAACGCAGTAAAAGCCGAATTTGCGCTGCCATTCCTGCATGATGTAAGAAACGGCGTCCGCTGTGGTGTCATCGGACATGATTATCCTTGCGCCGATAAGCAGCTGCTTGTCGAGCTGCGGCTTTGCAAGCTCATAATATGCATCTGCGGCAGACTCGTCATAAGGATGCTTAGCCGAATCACCTGCAAGCTCACGATAGCGCTTATCAAGCAGAGTCACCTGCTGTGGCACAACGCCGTCGGATAAGGTGTAGTGGTTGAGCGCCGCCGAAATATCCTCCTCATTCACAAGGCTTGCAAGCGCCCTGCGGAAATCCGCATTGGCAAACAGGCTGTAATTTGTATTGAACACCATTCCCACAGAAATGTTGCTGTAGGAGTTCACGGTGTACTCCCCTGTAACGCCCTTCGCCTGCTCATCCGTCACGGCGATGCAGCTTGTAACACCGCTCAGAAAATCGTCGTAAAAGCCTGATTCATCCACAATAAAGAAGTTCAGTCCCTGCGGATAAACTCTGTCACGCTCGCTGGTCTTAGGATTGCGGCGCAGGATGATGTGGTTGTTGTCGGTTATTGTAAAGGGATCGTAATCCCATGTGCGCACATAGAAAGCGCCGTTTGAGGGAGTAGCCTCCGCCGAAAGCCCGTATTTACCCTGTGCATACTCGAAATACTCCTCATTGCACGGCATGGCGGGAGTCTGGGTCAGCAGCGTGGGGAACTGCGGATTTGGGTACTGCAGCGTTATCTCCAGCTCGAAATCTCCTGTGGCACGCACGCCGATCTCGCTCACAACCGGGATATAGCCACGGTTTACAAGCTCCGCATTCTTGATGCAGTAATATTCCGAGGCTCTTGCCGCCCTTGTTGCGGGATCGAAAAGGCGCTGAAAAGCAAACACGAAATCATGCGCCGTGCACTGTGCCTCGAAATCGCCGCTGTCTATCCAATAAACATCCTGACGCAGCCTGAAGGTATACACCAGACCGTCATCGGATACGATGTAGTCCTCCGCAACGCCCTCGCCAAGGCTACCGTCGGGATTTGCCGTCAGCAGACCCATGTAGATGCTCGAAATAAGCAGATCGGAATTAGCGTCAGCCGCCGTCTGCGGATCAAGGCTGCCGGGATTTGCCGAGATATCATATTTGAAGATGCCGCCGCTGCCATCGTCCTCGGAGCAGCCGCCGAGCATCGTTATGCACATACAAGCCGCCAACACTGCGGCAAGGAATTTTATATATTTTTTCACAGAGTTCCCCTTTTAATATTATATATCGGAATTTGAAACGCGGAGCGT